>JAEWEI010000160.1 GCA_023389545.1 Actinomycetes bacterium
CGTCCGAACTGTCCCGCGGATGAAAATGCAGGTCGACGACGCCGAAGGCCCCGGTCGTCGCGCCGACCAGGGCCTTCGGTTTGGGCTCGCTCAGATGTTGAAGCCGAGGGCCCGCATCTGCTCGCGGCCGTCGGGCGTGATCTTCTCCGGGCCCCACGGCGGCATCCACACCCAGTTGATGCGGAAGCCGTCGACGATCCCGTCGAGGGACTGCGCGGCCTGCTCCTCGATCACGTCGGTGAGCGGGCACGCCGCCGACGTGAGCGTCATGTCCACGACGGCGTTGTTCTGCTGGTCGATCGTGACCCCGTAGACGAGTCCGAGGTCGACGACGTTGATGCCCAGCTCGGGGTCGATAACGTCGCGGAGGGCCTCCTCGACGTCGGCGGCCGTCGTCGGCTGGGCCGGGTTCGTGGCGGTCATGCGTCCTCCTGAGGTGTGGTGGCGCCCGTCTTGATGAGGGCGTCCTGCAGCGCGGCCCAGCCGAGCAGCGCGCACTTGATCCGTGCCGGGTACTTGGCGACGCCGGTGAACGCCGTCGCGTCTCCGAGCGCGTCCTCCGCCTCGTCGTCCAGCCCGGCGCCGCGCGCGTTCATCAGCGCGCGGAACGTGCCCGCGAGGTCGTCGACCCGCCGGAGGTCGGCGCCCGTGACCAGGTCGTGCAGCACCGAGATGGAGGCCTGCGAGATGCTGCAGCCCTGCCCCTCCCACGTGATCCGCTCGACTCGCGGCGAGCCGGCCACGCTGGTGTCGAGCTCGACCCGCAGGGTGACCTCGTCGCCGCACGTCGGGTTCACCTGGTGCGACTCGCCAGCGGCCGCCACAGGCTCCAGCAGGCCCTTGCCGTGCGGCGCCCGCGCGTGGTCGAGGATGACCTGCTGGTACAGCTGCTCCATCGAGCCCGTGCTCATGAGTCCCCTCCTAGCCGACCGGGACGGTCGGTGTGTCCGTCAGCCCGAAGAACGCCCGGACCCCCGCCAACGCTTCCCGGAAGGCCTCGACCTCCTCGAGCGTGGTGTACACCGCGGCGCTCGCGCGCGTGCTCGCGGTCGCTCCCAGCCGCCGGTGCAGGGGCTGCGCGCAGTGGTGGCCCACCCGCACCGCCACCCCGGCGTCGTCGAGCACCTGGCCCACGTCGTGCGCGTGCACGCCGTCCACCACGAAGGAGACGTTAGCGAGCCGATCCCGGGCGTCCGTGGGCCCGAGGACCCGGACGCCGGGCACCGACGCGACCGCGTCGAGCAGCGCCTGCGCGAGGACCGCCTCGTGCTGCGCGACCGCGTCCATGCCGAGCTCGGCGAGGTAGCTCGCCGCGGCGCCCATGCCTACAGCCTGGGAGACCATCTGGGTGCCCGCCTCGAACCGCTGCGGCGGCGGCGCGTACGTGGTGCGCTCCATGGTCACGACCTCGACCATGGAGCCGCCGGTGCTGACCGGCGGCATCGCCTCGAGCAGCTCGCGGCGGCCGTACAGCGCGCCGACGCCCGTGGGGCCCAGCATCTTGTGGCCGGAGAACGCCGCGAAGTCCACTCCGAGCGCCGTCAGGTCGACGGGCAGGTGCGGCACGGACTGGCATGCGTCCAGGACTGTCAGCGCGCCAACCTCGCGGGCCCGGGCCACGAACGGCGCCACCGGGGTGATGGCCCCAGTGACGTTCGAGGCGTGGGTGAACGCCAGCACCCGGGTCCGGTCGGTGACGACTGTCTCGAGGTCCTCGAGGCGCAGCCGCCCGTCGTCATGCACGCCGATCCAGCGCAGCGTGGCGCCTGTGCGCTCGGCGAGCTCCTGCCACGGGACGAGGTTGGCGTGGTGCTCCGCTTCGGTCACGACGATCTCGTCGCCCGCGCGCAGCGCGAGGCCCCGCGCCTCGGCGCCACCCCGGCCCAGGGACGCGTTGGACATCGCGTACGCCACCAGGTTGATCGCGGAGGTCGCGTTCGACGTCCACACCAGCTCGCCGGGCGAGACGCCCACGAAGGACGCCACCTGCGCCCGAGCGGACTCGAACGCGTCGGTGGCCTCCTCGGCGAGCTGGTGCGCGCCCCGGTGCACCGCCGCGTTGCGCTGGACATTGAAGTCCTGCTCCGCGTCGAGCACCACCTCGGGCTTCTGCGACGTCGCCCCCGAGTCCAGGTACACCAGCGGTCGCCCGTCGCGCACCGTTCGGGTGAGCAGCGGGAAGTCGGCGCGCACCGCCGCGAGCTCGGCGGCGCCGAGCGTCGGCGCGTCCTGGATGGGGTTCACAGCAGTTCCCGTCGTCGTGTGTGCCAGCCTGTCGCGTCGAGACGCGTCAGGCGCTGATGCTCCCGCTGGGCAGGAAGCGGTCGTAGCCCTCGTTCTCGAGGCGCTCGGCCAGCTCGGGGCCGCCCTCCTCCGCGACACGGCCGTCGACGAAGACGTGCACGAAGTCCGGCGTGATGTACCGCAGGATGCGCGTGTAGTGCGTGATGAGCAGCACGCCCACCTCGCCGCCCGAGCGGACCCGGTTGACGCCCTCGGAGACGACGCGCAGCGCGTCGACATCCAGGCCGGAGTCGGTCTCGTCGAGGATCGCGAACTTCGGCTTGAGGAGCTCCATCTGGAGGATCTCGTGGCGCTTCTTCTCGCCGCCCGAGAAGCCCTCGTTGACCGAGCGCTCCGCGAACGTCGGGTCCATGCGCAGCGCGTCCATGGCGCCACGGACCTCCTTGACCCAGGTCCGCACCGGCGGCGCCTGGCCGTCGATGGCGGTCTTGGCGGTCCGCAGGAAGTTCGCGACGCTCACGCCGGGAACCTCGACGGGGTACTGCATCGCCAGGAACATCCCGGCCCGGGCGCGCTCGTCGACGCTCAGCGAGAGCAGGTCCTCGCCGTCGAGCGTCACGCTGCCGGAGGTGATCTCGTACTTGGGGTGGCCGGCCAGCGAGTACGCCAGCGTCGACTTGCCCGAGCCGTTCGGGCCCATGATCGCGTGGGTCTCGCCGCTGGCGATCGTCAGGTCGACGCCGCGCAGGATCGGCTTGGGGCCTTCCTTGGTCTCGACGCTGACGTGCAGGTCGCGGATCTCAAGCGTGGACATACTCAGGTTCTCCTCAAAGCTCACAGGGGCGCGTCGACATCGACGAGCACACGCTCGCCGTCGACGGTCAGGGGGTAGACGGGGACGGGGCGCACAGCGGGCGGGCTGAGCGGCTTGCCGGTGCGCAGGTCGAACCGCGAGCCGTGCAGCCAGCACTCGACGGTGCAGCCCTCCACCTCTCCGTCCGACAGCGACACGGCCCCGTGGGAGCAGACATCGCTGATGGCGTGCAGTTGGCCGTCCTCGTCGCGCACAACGGCGACCTCGACACGCCCGGCAGCCCCCTCCAGCTCGACGCGCAGGGCGCCGGCTACAGGGACGTCGGTGGTCAGACAGGCCAGCTGGGCGCTCATGCGCGCTCCGTCTGGGCGGCGGCCTCCGCGCCCTCCACGTGCGGCTCGGCGGCCGTGTCCAGTGCGCTCATCGAGGTGTTGAGCTCGTTCTCGATCGAGGCGATCAGGCGCTCCTCGACCTCCTCGACACCGATCTGCTGGATCAGCTCCGCGAAGAACCCGCGCACCACGAGCCGGCGCGCGTCCAGCTCGGGGATGCCGCGGGCGCGCAGGTAGAACAACTGCTCGTCGTCGAAGCGGCCGGTGGCGCTGGCATGCCCGGCGCCCTCGATCAGGCCGGTCTCGATCTCGAGGTTCGGCACCGAGTCGGCGCGGGCGCCGTCGGTGAGCACGAGGTTGCGGTTGAGCTCGTAGGTGTCGGTGCCCTCGGCCTCGGCGCGGATCAGCACGTCGCCGACCCACACCGCATGGGCGTCCTGGCCCTGCAGCGCGCCCTTGTACGTCACGCGCGAGCGGCAGCTCGGCACGGCGTGGTCGACGAACAGCCGGTGCTCCTGGTGCTGGCCGGCGTCCGCGAAGTACACGCCGAGCATCTCGACGGACCCGTTCTCGCCGACGAACTCCGCGTCGGGCGTCACGCGCACGACGTCGCCGCCGAGCGTGACCACGATGTGCTTGACCGTGGCGTCACGGCCCAGGCGCAGCCGGTGGGACGCCGCGTGCACGGCGCCCGGCGCCCAGTCCTGCACCGAGACGAGCGTGAGGTGCGCGCCGTCCTCGACGACGACCTCGACGGTCTCGGTGAGCAGCGCCTGCCCGACGTGGTCGAGCACGACGACCGACTCGCTGAGCTCCTGCGCGTGCACCAGCAGGTGCGCGCCGGTGGGCTCGAGCGGGTCCTGCCCCTCGACGCCCTCCACGCGGATCGAGGTGGCGCTCGTGGCGACTGCCTGCTTCGGGATCGTCACGACCGTGGCCCGCGGGAACGAGGCCCAGGCGGCGACGGCGGCGCGGTCGCCGGGGCGCCCGGCCGCGCCGAGGCGCGGGTCGTCACGGTCGACGATCTCGACGGTGACCTCGGGCGCCTCGACGACTGTGGTGATCACGCCGTGGCCCGGGAGCACGCCATCGGTGTCGGCGCCGAACAGCGGGGCGATCCGGTCCACGGGCGCGAAGCGCCACTCCTCCTCGCGGCCCGTGGGCACGGGGAAGTCGGCGACGTCGAACGACGTGAGCCGCTCGGCGCGCGAGCCCTGCGGCACGACGCCGTGGCTGTGCGCGCCGTCGGCGGTGGCCTGGCTGTGGTCGGTCGACAGCCCGGCGGTGTCCTGTGTGGTGGTCGACATCAGCCGACGGCCCCTTCCATCTGCAGCTCGATCAGGCGGTTCAGCTCGAGGGCGTACTCCATGGGCAGCTCACGCGCGATCGGCTCGACGAAGCCGCGCACGATCATGGCCATGGCCTCGGTCTCGGTCATCCCGCGGGACATCAGGTAGAACAGCTGGTCCTCGCTCACCCGCGAGACAGTCGCCTCGTGGCCCATCGACACGTCGTCCTCGCGGACGTCGACGTACGGGTAGGTGTCGGAGCGGGAGATCTGGTCGACGAGCAGCGCGTCGCACAGCACGTTCGAGGCGGAGTGCTCGGCGCCCTCGAGCACCTGCACGAGGCCGCGGTAGGACGTGCGCCCACCGCCGCGCGCCACCGACTTGGAGACGATCGACGACGACGTGTGCGGGGCGGCGTGCACCATCTTCGCGCCCGCGTCCTGGTGCTGGCCCTCGCCGGCGAACGCGATCGACAGCGTCTCGCCGCGGGCGTGCTCGCCCATCAGGTAGATCGCCGGGTACTTCATGGTGACCTTGGAGCCGATGTTGCCGTCGACCCACTCCATCGTCGCGCCCTCGGCAGCGGTCGCCCGCTTGGTCACGAGGTTGTACACGTTGTTCGACCAGTTCTGGATCGTCGTGTACCGCACGCGGGCGTTCTTCTTCACGATGATCTCGACCACGGCCGAGTGCAGCGAGTCGGACGAGTACACCGGGGCCGTGCAGCCCTCGACGTAGTGCACGTACGAGCCCTCGTCCGCGATGATCAGCGTCCGCTCGAACTGGCCCATGTTCTCCGTGTTGATCCGGAAGTAGGCCTGCAGCGGGATCTCGACGTGCACGCCCGGCGGCACGTAGACGAACGATCCGCCCGACCACACGGCCGTGTTGAGCGACGCGAACTTGTTGTCGCCCGGGGGGATCACCGAGCCGAAGTACTGCTCGAAGATCTCCGGGTGCTCGCGCAGGCCCGTGTCGGTGTCGAGGAAGATGACGCCCTGCTCCTCGAGCTCCTCCTGGATCTGGTGGTACACGACCTCGGACTCGTACTGCGCGGCGACGCCGGCCACGAGCCGCTGCTTCTCCGCCTCCGGGATGCCCAGCCGGTCGTACGTGCTCTTGATCTCGTCCGGCAGCTCCTCCCAGGTGGTGGCCTGCTTCTCGGTCGAGCGCACGAAGTACTTGATGTTGTCGAAGTCGATGCCCGTGAGGTCGGAGCCCCACCACGGCATGGGCTTCTTCTCGAACAGGCGCAGCGACTTCAGACGCGTCTTCAGCATCCACTCGGGCTCGTTCTTGAGCGCGGAGATGTTGCGCACGACGGCCTCGGAGAGCCCTCGCTGGGCGATGGCGCCCGCGTCGTCCTTGTCGTGCCACCCGTAGGTGTAGTTCCCGATCGAGGCGATCGCCTCGTCCTGGGTCAACGGGGTGCTAGCAGCGCTCTCAGTGGGTGCGCTCATGTCATCGTCCTTCCGCGGGGGCAGGGTTCGTCATCGTCGGGATGTTCGTGGTGCAGACGTGGCCGCCCCCGGCCAGCGTCGCGAGGCGTTGCACGTGGACACCCAGCATCCGCGAGAAGGCCTGGGCCTCGGCCTCGCAGAGCTGGGGAAACTCTTGGGCGACCTGCTGCACCGGGCAGTGGCCCTGGCAGAGCTGGATCGCGGCGGCGCCGGGGACTGGCCGCGCGGTGGCCGCGTACCCGTCGTCGGCCAGTGCGTCCGCGAGGGCGCGGACACGGGACACGGGGTCCTCCCCCGCGGCCTCCACGGCCGCGGCGTGGCGGGCCTCGAGCTCGCGCACCCGCCGCTCGGCGAACTCCTCCACCGCGTCGGGCCCGGCGACCTCCGAGAGGAAGCGGAGCGCCTCCGCCGCGATGCCCGAGTAGGCGTGCGGCTGCGCCGCCTGACCATGGTTCGTCACGACGTACCTGCGGGCGGGCCGGCCGCGCCGCGCGGGCGCACCGCCCTGCGCCTCGTGGACCGCGATCTGGCCGTTGCCCTCGAGCACCGCCAGGTGGCGGCGGATCGCCGCCGTGGTCAGGTCGAGCTCCGCTGCCAGCTCGGCCGCGGAGATCGGGCCGTCGGCGGTGACGATCTTCAGCACCCGCTCCCGGGTGCCCGCCTCATGGTCTGCGACCTCCTCGTCTGCGGCGCGCCACACCGAGACGGCGCGGGCGCGAGCAGAGGCCCGCACGGACGCGTGCGTTCGCGAGACGGGCATGACGGCGCTCATCCGCACCTCCGTTCGATGGGCTGCTGCCAGAAGCCAGGCTGGCCTTGATATTGCCAACATCCTTGTTGCCAATATCGTTCCGTGCAAGCAAGGTGAGCCTCACCACTCGGCGAGCAGCCCGGGCCCGCAGGCGGCTGCGCCTAGACTCGACGCCGTGTCAGCAACCCCCGCCGTCGAGATCCGTGGGCTCGTCAAACGGCACGGCGGCCGCGCTGTCGTTGATGGGCTCGACCTCACCGCCGAGGCCGGCCACGTGACAGCTGTGCTCGGCCCCAACGGCGCCGGCAAGACCACCACCATCGAGTGCTGCGAGGGCCTGCGCACCCCCGACGGCGGGTCCGTGCGGGTGCTCGGGCTCGACCCGCAGACCGGCGGGCGCGAGCTCCGTACCCAGATCGGCGTGATGCTGCAAGACTCCGGGCTCCCCACTGGCGTGCGCGCGCTGGACATGCTGCGGCACGTCGCCACGATGTACGCCGCCCCCCGAGACGTCCCCGAGCTCGCGGCGCGACTGGGGCTCGGCGACTTCGGCACGACCACGATCCGGCGGCTGTCCGGAGGCCAGCGCCAACGCCTCGCCCTCGCGATCGCCCTGGTGGGCCGCCCGGCGCTCGTGTTCCTCGACGAGCCCAGCGCGGGCATGGACCCGCAGTCCCGGCACGCCGTGTGGGAGCTGGTGCGCGAGCTCCGGGACGAGGGCGTCGCTGTGGTGCTCACCACCCACCTGATGGACGAGGCCGAGTCGCTGGCCGATCACGTCGTCGTCGTGGACCACGGCAAGGTCATCGCCCAGGGCGGCGTGCGGGACTTGATCGCCTCGGCGGCCGACCGGACCCTGAGGTTCGAGGCCCCGCCAGGGCTCGACCTCGCCTCGCTCGGCGCAGCGCTCGCCGGCGCCTCAGCCGCCTCCGGCGCCGACCATGCCGTGCAGGAGCCGGCGCCCGGGGAGTACGTCCTCAGCGGCGCCGTCACCCCGGAGGTCCTCGCGGCGCTCACCGCCTGGTCGGCCACCCGCGGCGTGCTCCTGACCAGCCTCAGCGTGGGCCGTCGCACCCTCGAGGACGTGTTCCTCGACCTCACCGGACGGAACCTCAGATGACCACCGTCACCGACGTGCGCCGCCCGTCCGCGCCCGCGAGCCCCGCACGCCGCGTGCTGTCCCAGACGGCCTTCGAGACGCAGGCGATCCTGCGCAACGCCGAGCAGCTCATGGTGACCCTCGCGCTGCCCGCGCTCATCCTCATCGGCCTCACCCGCAGTGACCTGGTCGAGCTCTCGACCGGCGGCGCCGCCCGGATCGACTTCGTGGCCCCCGGGGTGATCGCCCTCGCCGTGATGAGCACGTCCTTCACGTCACAGGCCATCGCCACCGCCTTCGACCGGCGCAACGGCGTGCTGCGACTGCTGGCCACGACCCCGCTCGGCCGGGGCGGGTTGCTCGCCGGGAAGATCCTGGCGGTGTTCGCCGTCGAGCTCGTGCAGATCGTGGTGCTGGGAGGCATCGCCGTGGCGCTCGGCTGGCGCCCCGACGCCGCCGGCATCCCCCTGGCGCTGCTCACCGTCGTGCTGGGCACCGCCGCGTTCACGTCTCTCGCGCTGCTCATCGCCGGGACGCTGCGCTCGGAGGCGGTGCTCGCGGTGGCGAACCTGCTGCTGGTGCTGTTGGCCGTCGGCGGCGGCGTGCTCATGCCCGCGGAGCAGCTGCCCGGCCCCTTGGCCGATCTAGCCCTTCTGCTGCCCTCAGGGGCCCTGGGAGAGGGGCTGCGCCAGGCACTCCTTGCCGGCAGCATGCCCGGCTGGACGGCCCCCGTGCTGGTCGCCTGGGCGGCGATCCTCGGCTGGGGCGCCGCCCGGCTGTTCCGCTGGCACTGAGCACCACCCCGCCGCGGGCGACGCCCCGCGACGTCGGACATCACTCCCAGAACGCGCATGTCGGACGTTGCGCCTAGCATCGCCCGCATGGGCGATTCGATCATCGCGCGCGGACTGGTCAAGAAGTACGGGGATGTCGTCGCGCTCGACGGCGTCGACCTGACAGTGCCCACCGGGACCGTGCTCGGGCTGCTGGGCCCGAATGGCGCCGGCAAGACGACTGTGGTGCGCATCCTCACCACGCTGCTGCGCCCCACCGCCGGAAGCGCCACAGTGGCGGGGGCCGACGTCCTCTCGGAGCCGGCGCGCGTGCGGCGCCACATCGGCCTCTCCGGCCAGTACGCCGCAGTCGACGAGTACCTCACCGGCTTCGAGAACCTCGTCATGATCGGCCGGCTCTACCACCTCGGCAGGCGCGCGGCGCGGGCGAGGGCCCGCGAGCTGCTGGAGAACTTCTCACTCGCCGAGTCGGGCGACCGCCCCACGCGCACCTACTCCGGCGGAATGCGGCGCCGGCTCGACCTGGCCGGCGCCCTCGTCGCGGACCCTCCCGTGATCTTCCTGGACGAGCCCACCACCGGGCTCGACCCCCGCGGGCGCACCGAGATGTGGAACGTCATCCAGACCCTCGTCGCCAAGGGCACCACCCTGCTGCTCACCACGCAGTACCTGGAAGAGGCGGACCTGCTCGCCGACGAGATCGTGGTGATCGACCACGGCAAGATCATCGCGCAGGGCACCTCCGACGACCTCAAACGCGAGGTCGGCGGGGAGAGGCTCGAGCTCACCCTGTCCGATGGCAGCCAGCTCCCCGAGGCCGAAAGGCTCCTCACCCCGCTCGGCCTCGGCCCCCCGACACTCGACGTCGGCCGGCGCACGCTGCTGATGCCGGTGGCCGGCGGCGCCTCGAAGCTCGCGGAGACGCTGCGGGTCCTGGACGGGACTTCCATCGCGCTCGACGACATCGGCCTGCGCCGCCCCACCCTGGACGACGTGTTCCTCTCGCTGACCGGCCGCACCACGCACGACGAGGACGACGAGTCGGAAGGACGGCAGTCATGAGGGTGCCCCACGTCGTCGCCGACGCGTCGGTCGTCGCGACGCGCAACATCATCAAGATCAAGCGCGTTCCCGACCTGCTGGTCTTCACCACGCTGTCGCCCATCATGTTCGTCCTGCTGTTCGCCTACGTCTTCGGCGGCGCGATCGAGGGCGGCAGCGGCGACGAGTACCGGCAGTTCCTCATCGCCGGGATCTTCGCCCAGACAGTCATCTTCGGCTCGACGATCACCGGCGCAGGGCTGGCCGAGGACGTCAAGAAGGGCATCATCGACCGCTTCCGGTCCCTGCCGATGTCACCATCGGCGGTCCTCACGGGCCGCACGTTCTCCGACGTGATCAACAACGTGCTCGTGCTGATCGTCATGTCGCTCACCGGGCTGGTCGTCGGCTGGCGGATCACCAGCTCGTTCTGGGACGCGGTGGCCGGCTACTTGCTGCTCATCGTGTTCGCGTACGCGATCTCGTGGATCTTCGCGTGGGTCGGCATGCTCGTGCCCAGCCCGGAGGTGGTGAACAACGCCTCGTTCATCATCATCTTCCCGCTGACCTTCGTCGCGAACACGTTCGTCCCCCTCGACACGCTGCCCGGGCCGCTGCAGGCCTTCGCGGAGTGGAACCCGGTCTCCGCCGTCACCCAAGCGGCGCGCGAGCTCTTCGGGAACATCCCCGCCGGCACGCCCGAGCCCACGGGGTGGGCCCTGCAGCACCCCGTCGCGTACACCCTGATGTGGTGCGTGGTGATCCTGGCGGTCTTCGTGCCACTTGCCAATGCGCAGTACCGCGTCTCGACGAGCCGCTGAGCCAGGTCTGGGCCCGGTGCAGACCCGGCGCACGTCACACCGGCCACGCGTAGAACGAGCCACGCCCGCACGTACGCTGGTCCGCGTGAGCGCAGCACTCGTCGCCCCTGACCTCCCCGCCACCCGACGTGACGTGTGGCGCCACCGCGCGATCGTCGCGAACCTCGTCGCGCAGATCGGCATCGTCGTCACCGGCGGCGCCGTGCGGCTGACCGCCTCCGGGCTCGGCTGCTCCACCTGGCCGATGTGCGAGCCGGGCGCGTTCACACCGGTGCGGCACCCCGCCGCGACGGGCCACTCATTCATCGAGTTCGGCAACCGCACCCTCACCGGCCTGCTCGGCGTGATCGCCCTCGCCGTCGCCTACCTGGTGTGGACGAACCGGAGCCGCGGCGACAGCTACCGCTGGCTCGGGCTCGCCCCGCTCCTCGGGGTCGCGCTCCAGGCCGTGGTCGGCGGCATCACGGTGCTCCTGCACCTGCACCCCGCTGTGGTCGCCGTGCACATGCTGATCTCCCTGGCGCTGATCAGCGCCTCGACGCTGCTGCTGCGCCGTGAGCGCGAGGGCGACAGCCCGCCCCGCACGCAGGTGCGCCCCGCGATCACGCGAGCCGGCTGGCTGCTCACCGGGGTCGCGGTGGTGATGCTCGTCCTGGGCGTCGTCGTCACCGGCGCGGGCCCGCACGGCGGCGACGACGAGGTCGCCTACCGGTTCGCCGTGGACCCCGCGCTCATGTCGCGGGTCCACGCCCTAGCGGTATGGGTCTTCTGCGGCGTGCTCGCGGTGATTCTCGTCGCGCTGTGGCGCACGGGCGCCCCGGCCGCCGTCCGGAGGTCCGGGATCGTCCTGGCCGCGGTCACGCTGGCCCAGGGGCTGATCGGGTACGTGCAGTACTTCACCGGGCTGCCCGCGCTGCTCGTCGGCCTGCACATGCTGGGCGCCGGGCTGCTCACCGCGGCCCTCACCTGGTTCCTGGCCTCGCTGCGGACCCGCGCGCAGGCCACGCTCCTGGACACTTCGGGCGACATCGCCGGTCGAGTGGACTCCCCCATCACCGCCTGATCCGTCTCCCGGCCCGAGCACCCGACGCTCGAGACCGCATGACGAAGGCCGGCCCCCTCGGGGAGCCGGCCTTCGTCATGCTGCTTGGAGCCTGTGGCGGGATCAGCCCGCCACGGCCACCTCGTCGGCGGCGCGCAGCGTGGACCAGCCACGGTCGCGCGCGGCGGACGCGGCGAGGATCCCGAGCACCGCGGTCGGGCTGTGCAGGCGGCCGCCCAGCACCGCATCCACGGCGTCGTCCAACGGCACCCACACGGGCACCATCTCGGCCTCCTCGTCCTCGCGCGCGAAGCGCTCGTCATCGGGCACCGGCGACAGGTCGCGGGCCAGGAAGATGACGATCCGCTCGTCCGAGCCGCCCGGCGAGGAGAAGTAGTCCACGAGCACCTGCCAGGAGCCGGCGCGCAGGTCCGCCTCCTCGCCGAGCTCGCGTGCCGCGGCCTCGACCAATGGCTCCCCCGCGACGTCCAGCAGGCCAGCCGGCGGCTCCCACAACTCGGTGCGCACCGGGTGCCGGTACTGCGAGAGCAGCAGCACCCGGTCGTCCTCGTCGAGAGCGATGACCGCCACCGCGCCGGGGTGCGCCACGTACTCGCGCAGCACCTGCGACGACCCCAGGTCCACCACGTCGCCCACGACGTCCCACACCTTGCCGGCGTGGATCTGCGTGTGCTCGAGGACGGGCCGCGGCGCGCGCAGGTCCGTCAGGCCCTCCGGCGCTGCGACGCGATCGATGGCGCCGGCGCCGGTGTGCGGCTCGGCCATGTCAGTCCTCGTCCGTGCCGCGACGCTCGAGCGCCGCGCCGATCAGGCCGGCGAACAGCGGGTGCGCACGGTTCGGGCGCGACTTGAACTCGGGGTGCGCCTGGGTCGAGACGTAGTACGGGTGCACCTCGCGCGGCAGCTCGACGAACTCGACGAGCGAGTCGTCCGGGGACGCGCCGGAGACCACCAGGCCAGCGCCCTCGAGCTTGTCGCGGTAGGCGTTGTTCACCTCGTAGCGGTGGCGGTGCCGCTCGGAGACCTCGGTGGTCCCGTAGGCCTGCGCCACGACGGAGCCCGGCTTCAGCACGGCGGGGTAAGCGCCGAGGCGCATCGTGCCGCCCAGGTCGCCCGCGCCGTCCACGATCGCGAGCTGCTCGGCCATGGTCGCCACCACCGGGTCGGCCGGGTTGGTGTCGAACTCGGACGACGACGCCCCCGGGAGGCCGAGCACGTTACGGGCGTACTCGATGACCATGCACTGCAGGCCCAGGCAGATGCCGAGCGTGGGGACCTGCTGCTCACGGGCCCAGCGCAGGGCGCCGAGCTTGCCCTCGATGCCGCGCACCCCGAAGCCGCCGGGGACCAGCACGGCGTCGACGCCCTCGAGCGCCAGCGCGGCGTCCTCCGGCGTCTGGCAGTCGTCGGACGTGACCCAGCGGATGACCACGCGCGTGTCGTGGTGGAAGCCGCCGGCGCGCAGTGCCTCGGTGACCGAGAGGTACGCGTCAGGCAGGTCGATGTACTTGCCGACGAGCGCGACCTCCACCTGGTGCGCCGGGGCGTGCACGCGCTGCAGCAGCGCGTCCCAGCTGTCCCAGTCGACGTCGCGGAACGGCAGGCCGAGCCGCTGCACCACGTAGGCGTCCAGGCCCTCGGAGTGCAGCACCTTCGGGATGTCGTAGATGCTCGGCGCGTCCTTGCACGTGACGACGGCCTCGACGTCGACGTCGCAGAACAGGGCGATCTTGCGCTTGGTCGACTCGGGGATGTCCCGGTCCGACCGGCACACGATCGCGTCCGGCTGGATGCCGATCGAGCGCAGCGCCGCCACCGAGTGCTGGGTGGGCTTGGTCTTGAGCTCGCCGCTCGGGCCGATGTACGGCACCAGCGAGACGTGCAGGAAGAAGACGTTGTCGCGGCCCAGGTCGTGCCGCACCTGGCGTGCCGCCTCGAGGAACGGCTGCGACTCGATGTCGCCGACGGTGCCGCCGATCTCGGTGATGATCACATCCGGCGGAGTCCCGACGCTGGGATCGGCCTGGGCCCGCATCCGGGCCTTGATCTCGTCGGTGATGTGCGGGATGACCTGCACGGTGTCGCCGAGGTACTCCCCCCGGCGCTCCTTGGCGATGACCTGGGAGTAGACCTGGCCGGTCGTCACGTTCGCGGCGCCGACGAGGTCGACGTCCAGGAAGCGCTCGTAGTGGCCGACGTCCAGGTCCGTCTCGGCGCCGTCCTCGGTGACGAAGACCTCGCCGTGCTGGAACGGGTTCATGGTGCCCGGGTCGACGTTCAGGTAGGGGTCGAGCTTCTGCATCGTGACCCGCATGCCCCGCGACCTCAAGAGCCGTCCGAGGCTGCTGGCCGTCAGGCCCTTGCCGAGTGAGGAGGCGACGCCTCCAGTGACGAAGATGTGCCGGGTCGTGTTGTCCGACCGCCCGGAGAGTCGATCTGCGCGCTCTGCCACGGGCTTCCACTCTACCGGAGAGATCGTCGCCGTCGACCCTCGCACAGGGTGAGTCACAGCACTCTCGTGCGCTGAACCCGCCGCAGATCACTCAGCCGCGCGGTGACGGCTGCCCGTTGTAGGCGGCACGGAGCTGCGCCACGACGTCTGAGACGCTGGGCAGGCCTGCGGCCCGTTCGCGGGACGCCGCCGCGAGACTCGTGCGGCGCGACGGGTCGTCGAGGACCCCCGTGAGGGCCCGGGCGAACGCGTCAGCGTCGGCCACCGGGACTAGCACGGCGGCGTCGCCGGTCACCTCCCGGGTGCCGCCTGCGTCGGTGGCCACCAGAGGGGCGCCGAGCTGGAGCGCCTCCTGCACCGCGATGGGCTGCCCTTCCCATACGGCGGTGCTGGCCACCACGTCGGCTGCCGCCATGAGGTCGGCCACGTCGTCGCGACGCCCGAGGAGCCGCACCGGGAGCCCCTCGGCGTCGATGCGGGCTTGCAGCTCGCCCCTCAACGGCCCGTCCCCGGCAACCGCCCACAGCAGCTCCTGCCCGGGCGCCGGTGTGACGCGCGCCGCGGCATCGGCGAGCAGCCCCAGGCCCTTCTGCGGCGCGAGGCGCGCCACCGTCACCACGAGGAGCCCGTCGGCCGTGAGGCCGAGGCCGCCCCGCACGGCGGCGCGGTCCTGGCTCGGCTCGGGCCGTGAGGGGGCGGGCACCAGCGCACGCTGCGCGTGCCGGGCGCCACGGGCCCGCGCACGGGCCACGAGATCCCCCGAGACGCCGAGCACGACGTCCGCCCCGCGCGCCACGACCCGCTCCAGCACCGCGGAGACGCCGCGGATCGCGCGTCCGCCGACGGGGAGGTTGTGCAAGGTCACGACGACGCGAGGACGCGACCGGGAGGGCAGGGACTGGACGGCGAGCACGGCGAGGGCGCCCGCGCGCAGCCCATGGGCGTGCACCACGTCAGCTCCGGCGGACAGGACGCGCAGGCGGCGCACCGCCTGGATGTCAGCGGCTCGCGGCCGGTCCGCGATCGGCGTCGAGTGGAAGACGGCCCGACCGTCGGGCGGGGCGACCACACCGGCCAGCTCGGGCGGACCGGCCACATGCACGGTGTCAGAAGCGGCGCCCGACCCGGGCTCGCTCAAGGCGCTCGTGACTTGGGCGACGTGCCGCGCCACGCCCCCCGCGCTCGATCCCAGCACCTGCAAGATCCTCATGACGGGTCCCTCTCGTCGGCCTGCGCGGTCAGCGGCCGAGCCCCTCGGTCCAGCCCTAGGACGCCGCGCAGCGTCCCACGGTCCACGGCCACGACTGCCGCGACGACCAGCAGCACCGCGAGAGCGCCGCCACCGGCCCCGGCGCCCACGGCGGGCGCCCAGCCATGGCCGAAGACGGCCATGGCCTCGGTGGTGGTCCACCGGCCGGCGACGGCCCCTGCCAGCACGCCAGCGCCGAGCACCGCCACCGTGCGCGGGAGGCCATGCAGCGCACCCGCCCCGCCGACTCGGCGCAACGCGGACAGCAACGCCACGCCGGCCACAGTCATCCCGATCGTGTTGGCCATCCCGAGCGCGGTCAGCATGCGGGCCTCGTCGCCTGTGGGGACCCAGAGCCAGGCGAGGAGCGCTGCGGCGACGGCGACCGCTGACCACCCGCAGGCCGCAGCCACCACGGCGGCACGGCCGTGCTCCAGGGCGTACAGCGCGCGGGAGATGTGGAACAGCAGCGCGAAGCCCACCAGGCCAGGGGCCATCCAGGTCAGCGCGGGCCCCATCGCGAGGACCAGTGCGGACTCCTCAGGCTGGCCCTGGACCGAGACGAACAGCTCGGCGACAGCGGGCGCCGCCGCGATCAGCGCGGCCACCCCGACACCAGCGGCGACGAGCACGGCGCGGGTGGTCAGCGCCGCCATCTCCGCGAAGCCCTCGCGGGCCGGCCGGGTGGCGCGGTCGGCAAGCCGCGGGAACGTGCTCGTCGCCAGTGGGACCGCCAGGACGGCGTACGGGAGCAGGTAGACGGCCTGGGCGTACAGGAAGACGGTCCACGCCCGCCCGCCGGCCAGCAGCAGCATCACCACAGTCGACGCCTGCTGGGCGACCAGGGCGCCGATCCCCGCGAACGCGAGGCTGCGCACCCGTGCGGCCACCCCCGGCGGGAAGCTCAACGTCGGCCGGAACCGCACTCCCGAGCGCAGCACAGGAATGAGCAGCGGCAGGCTCATCGCCGCGACCCCCGCCGTGGTGCCCCATGCCAGCCACCCCAGGGCGCCGGGCGGCAGCGCCGACGGGTCGTTGACCTGCTGGTCCGCGAGCTGCCCGTACACGCTGTACGCGACGATCACCACCGCGGTGGACAGCGCCGGGGCGAGCGCCGGCCAGAAGAACCGCCGTTGGGCCTGCAGCAGGCCCGACAACACGACGCCGAAGCCGTAGAGCGGGATCTGCACGGCGAAGACGAGGATGAAGTAGCGGATCAGCTCCGGCTCGGCGGAGTCCTCGCCGAGGCTCGCGAACAGCCGCGCGAGCGGGTCCGCGGCGAGGGCCAGCACGACGGCCAGCGGCACGAGCACCAGCAGCGTCCAGCCCAGCAGCGCGGAGGAGATGCGGTTGACCTCGGCCCGGTCGCCGCGCCGCAAGGGCCCGGTGACCACCGGGATCAGCGCACCCGCCAGCGCGCCGCCCGCGGCCACCTCGAACAGCACGTTCGGCAGCGTGTTCGCCGTGTTGTACGCCCCGCCGATCAGGCCGGAGCCGACGGCGCCAGCCTGGACGAACCACCGGCCGAAGCCGAGCAGGCGGCTGAGCACCGTGATCGCGGCGATCATCGCCGCCGCGCTGGCGAGGCCGCCGAGCGCCCGCCTGGTCGACGTGCTCACGCGGAGCGGCTCTCGTCCCCAGCAGCCGCAACGGGGCGCCTGCCCCAGGCGTCGAGCTCACGCAGCACCGGCGTCCGGGCGATGACCTGGGTGAAGCTGACCCGCTCGCTGGCCACCGTGAGGCCGACGGCGCCCGCGAGCAGCGCGAGCCGCACCCGGCGGGGCGCGTCGAGCACCACAGCGGCGCCCAGCATCGCGCCCAGGGCGTTCGCGCCACCGTCTCCGAGCATGTCGCGCTCGGCGAGGTCGGCCTCGAGGCCGGCGGAGGCGACGCCGACGACTGCCGCCGCCGTCCCCGCGCCCTCTCCCCCGGCGACAGCCATGGGCGCCGCAGCGAGGGCGACCGCCTTGAGCGCCCGTCCCGGTCGCAGGTCCAGCAGGTTCACCAAGTTCGCTGTGGCGGCGATCAGCGCGCCGGAAGCCGCCACGTCGGCTCCCCAGCCGAGGGCTGAGCGCCGCGAGCCGTCGGCCGCGCGCAGCGGAGTCGCCACGGCCGCGGCGGCCAGCGCGCCCGCGCCGATGCCCAGCACCTTGAGCGCGCCGGTCGTGGGGTGGCCCGACCGCAGCGCGCCCAGGTGGCCGCGCAGGCCCTTCGCGCGTCGGTCCTGATCCTCGGCGAGGTCGTCGATCAGCCCGAATGTGGCGCCGGCGGCGGTCGCGAGGCCCGCTGCGACCGCGCCACGGGGCGACGAGGCGCCCACGACGCCCCCCGCCAGCAGGCCGGCGGCCGCGGCGGGCCCGGAGAGGAGGCTGACCGGCTCACCGCGGTGGTTCACCCGTGTCCAGCGACGCGAGCCGCCAGGCGGCTCCTCATCGAGGGCTCCGCGCACCGCGAGGGTGGCGCCGGCCGCCGTCAAGGCCGCCGTGAGCCGTTGCCCCATCCCGACGCTCATCCGGCGGCGCCGTCGGGCACGTCGGGGTCGGTCACGCCGTCCGGGGGCGTGACGGCCTGCGGCGTGCGGTCGACCGGCGCGAGCGCGACCTTGGTGGGCACCGTGGTCTCACCCTCGGCGAAGCCGTAGTGGCCGTTCGTGCCGCCGATTCGCGCGTTGAGCGCCAGCGGCACCGTGACCTGTCCCGCGACCTCATCGGCGCCCGAGACCGTCGTGATCGTCCCCTCGAGCGCGTCGTCGGCGAGCACCAGGCTCGTCAGGCTCGTCGTGGACGCGCCCGCGTCGGCCAGGACCGCGCCCTCGGAGCCGTCCTGGGCCGCCGTCAGCACCGCGAGCTGCGCCGATGCCACGGCGGCGGCGTCCTCGTCGTCCACGGCCTTGTCCTTGTCGTCCCCCTGCGGCGTCAGCACGACGATCGCGTCGGCCGGGGCCGTGACGGAGTCGGCGCCGGTGAGCAGCGGCTTCTCGTCGACGCTCAGCAGCTCGAGCAGCACAGTGGCCGGCTCAGAGAACTCGTTCGGAGCCTGCGGGTCGGCGCCGGTGAGGGCCTGCACCAGCGCGATCGCCAACTCGGCGTCGGTGCCGGCGTCCTCCGCCGGGACCGGGTCGAGGTACTCCACGAGGGTGCCGACCAGCGCCTGGCGGAAGCTGCGCAGGCCGGGGTCGGTCCAGGCCTCGGTGAGGGTGACGACGCCACTGACCTGCGCGCCGGCGGCCGTGAGCTGGGTCTCGATGCCGGAGACCTCGTCCTCGGTGACCTCGCCCAGCGCGATGACCGCGACGCGGCGCTCGGCCAGCGCCCCGGCCAGGAGTTGGGGCGCCGCGGCCTCGATGTACGTCGTCGCGTTCTGCAGGTCGGCGTTGGCCACGTCGGCCTCCGCGCGCAGGGTCTCCTTCTCCGCGCGGAGCGCCTGCACCTGCCCTGTGAGGGTGTCGCCGATGGTCTCCTTGAGCGGCCCGGCGCCGAGCGCGATCCCGACGGCGAGCGCCAGGAACACCGAGATGAGCGAGACGATGTGGTAGCGGAAGTCGATCACGATGTGGTCTCTCGGTCAGGTGCGGGCGTGGGCCGGATCATCTGCGACACCGTCATGACGTCGAGCCGAAGATCGAGCGGAACCACGAGAAAAGGTCGTCGAGCCGGGCGCCGGTGAGGCCGAGCAGCGTCTGCCCCGCCTCCGTGGAGGCGAGCGCCACACCGAGCGCGAGCAGCCCGGCCAGGACGAGCAGCAGGAGCTGCACGTTGGAGATGCGCTGACGGTACAGCCGCGAGACGCCCTTGGCGTCGACCAGCTTGCTGCCGACCCGCAGGCGGGTGAGGAACGTCGACGCCATGCCCGAGCGTCCCTTGTCGAGGAACTCGACGAGGGTGGCGTGGGTGCCGACCGCGACGATCAGCTCGGCGCCCTTGTCGTCGGCCAGGAGCATCGCGACATCCTCGCTGGTGCCCGTGGCGGGGAACACCACGTGCGGGACGCCGAGCTGCTCGACCCGGGCCAGCCCAGGCGCCCGGCCGTCGCGGTAGGCGTGCACCACGACCTCGGCGCCGCACCGGAGCGCGCGGTCGGAGACCGAGTCCATGTCGCCAACGATGAGGTCGGGAGTCCAGCCCGCCTCGAGGATCGCGTCCGCGCCGCCGTCCACCCCGATGAGCACCGGCCGGTACTCGCGGATGTAGGGCCGCAGCGTGACCAGGTCCTCCTTGTAGTGGTAGCCGCGCACGACGATGAGCACCTGCCTGCCGTCGATGACTGTCGACACGTCCGGCACGCCGACGCCGTCGAGGAGCAGGTCCCGCTCCCGGCGCAGGTAGTCCATCGTGTTGGCCGCGAACGACTCGAGCTGAACCGACAGCCCGGCGCGCGCCTCCGCCATCGCGGCCTCGACCGACTCGGCCGTCTGCACGACGCCCTCCGCCACCAGCGTCGTGCCGTCGTGCACCGCGCCGTCGACGATGCGCAGCACGTGCCCGTCGGGGATGGTCATGACGTCCGGGCCGAGGTCGTCGATCAGCGGGATGCCCGCCTCGACGAGGATCTCGGGGCCCAGGTTGGGGTACCTGCCGGACGTCGAGCGCGCGGCGTTGAGGACGGCGGCCGGCTGGCAGGCGACAAGCGCCTCGGCGGACACACGGTCGATGTCGAGATGGTCGATGACCGCGACGTCACCAGGGCGCAGCCGCTTGGTCAGGGCCTTCGTCCGGGGGTCGACACGGGCGGGGCCGACGATCCCGGGCTCGTCGGGAAGGGGGGCGCGCTTGCGCAGCGAGACTCTCATCGGGGCTCATCGTCCCATGCCGGAGAGGCTGAGGAGCTCGGCTGCGTGCGCCCGTGCAGCGTCCGAGTCCTCCTGGCCGGAGAGCATCCGCGCGAGCTCGCGCACCCGCTCCTCCTCCGTGACGTTCCGGACGCCGGACTCGGTCACCACGTCATCCCCGTCGCCGGTGGACTTCGTCACGACGAGGTGCTGGTCGGCGAAGGCCGCCACCTGGGCGAGGTGCGTCACCACGAGCACCTGTCCGCCGCGCCCGAGGGCCGCCAGGCGGCGGCCCACCTCGATGGCGGCCTTGCCGCCGACCCCGGCGTCGACCTCGTCGAAGACGAAGGTGGCGGGCCGGTGTGCCCCCGATCCGGGGGCGGTGGCGAGCGCGACCTCGATCGCGAGCATCACGCGCGAGAGCTCCCCGCCCGACGCGCCCTTGCCGAGCGGGCGTGCCGGGGCGCCCGCGTGCGGGACCAGGAGCATCTCCACGACGTCGGCGCCGTGCGGCCCGGGCTCGTCGGCCGGCTCGACCTTGACCACGAGCCGCGCGCCGCCCATCGCGAGCCCTGCCAGCTCGGCCGTCACGGCCTCCGCGAGCGATTCGGCGGCCTGCCCGCGGGCGGCGCTGATGGACTTCCCGAGGGACTCGAGCGTCGCCGTGAGCTCGTCCCGTCGCGCGGCGAGGCCCGCCAGGCGCTCGTCCCCGCCGTCCAGGTCGAGGAGCCTGCGGCTCGCCGTGTCCGCCCAGTCGAGCACCTCGGCGATGTCGGCCCCGTAGCTCCGGGTCAGCGAGGCCAGCTCGGCGCGGCGCCGCTGGGCGTGGTCCAGCCGTGCGGGGTCGGCCTGCAGGCCGTCCAGGTAGGAGGACAGCTCGGCGGCCGCGTCGGCCAGCAGGAACCCCGCCTCGGCCACCCGCGTCGCGAGCCCGGCCAGCGTCGGGTCGTGCTCCCCCGCCTGCTCGAGCGAGCGTCGTGCGTGCTCGACGAGCGTCGCCACTGCCTGCTCCTCGCCAAGGGTCGCGCTGTCGTCGCCCACCAGCGTCGCGTGGGCGCCGCTCGCCGCGACGCGCAGGTCCTCCGTGTGCGCGAGCCGCTCGATCTCGGCGGCGAGGGCGATGTCCTCGCCGGGCTGGGGGGCGACACGCTCCACCTCGCCGAGCCCGAGCCGCAGCAGCTCGGCCTCCCGGGCGCGGTCGTGCGTGCGCTCGGTCAGCTCGCGCAGCTCGGCGACGACCGCTTGGCGCTGGGTCCAGCTCTCGCGGTAGGACGCGAGCAGGTCCTGGTGCGCCGGGCCCGCGTAGGCGTCCAGGGCCTCGCGCTGGCGCGCCGGCGACCGCAGCCGGGCCTGGTCGGCCTGCCCGTGGACTGTCACGAGCTCGTCGGCGATCTCTGCCAGGACGGCCTGCGGCACCGAGCGCCCGCCCAGGAAGGCCCGCGAGCGCCCTGGCGAGTCGGGGGTCGCGGCGCCGACGGTGCGCACCAGCACGAGCGACCCGTCGTCATCGAGCTCGGCGCCGGCCTCGAGCGCACGGGCCAGCACTGAGGAGCCGGCCGGCAGCAGCACGCGGCCCTCCACTGCGGCCGACGAGCCGCCCGTGCGCACCGTGGCGGGGTCGGCCTTGCCGCCGAGCAGCAGGTTGAGCCCCGTGAGCACCATCGTCTTGCCGGCGCCCGTCTCGCCCGTCAGCACTGTGAGGCCTGGCCGCAGCGGGACGTGGGCTCGGCCGATCACGCCCAGGTCCTGGATCCGGATCTCCTCGAGCACCGCTCAGCCCTCCCGTCCGATGGATGTCCCGTACGGCCGGAGCGCCTCGGCCCCGCCGCGCCAGCCCTCCACGGGCAGGCCGAACTTACTGACCAGCCGGTCGGTGAAGGGCGCGTGCGTGAGCCGGGCCAACCGCACAGGAATGCGACTCGCCCCCACCTCCACGCGCGAGCCGACCGGCACCTCGATGCGCCGCCGGCCGTCGCAGCTCAGGATCGCGCTCGCCGGAGAGCGGTTCATCAGCTCGACGGCCAGGACGCTCGACGGGCCGACCACCAGCGGCCGGGAGAACAACGCATGCGCCGACAAGGGCACCAAGATCATCCCGGCGACGTCCGGCCACACCACCGGCCCGCCCGCGGAGAACGCATGCGCCGTCGAGCCCGTCGAGGTGGCCATCACCACCCCGTCGCAGCCGAACGAGGACAGCGGCCGCCCGTCGACCTCGACGACCACCTCGATCATCCGCGCCGGGTCGCTCTTCTCGAGCGCGGCCTCGTTGAGCGCCCACCCTGTCGCCGGCTCGGCGTCGCCCGGCAGGTGGACCGTGACGTCGAGCGTGCCGCGCTCCTCCACCTCGTAGTCGCCGTCCGCGAGCCGGCGCACCGCCTCCGCGATGTTCTCCCGCTCGCTCTCCGCCAGGAAGCCGACATGTCCCAGGTTCACGCCGAGCAGCGGCACGCCCGTCCCCCGCGTCAGCTCAGCCGCGCGCAGGATCGTGCCGTCACCACCGAGCACGATCGCCATCTCCAGGTCGCCCAGGGGCGCCAGGTCACCGTCGTCGAGGGCGAGCACCGGGGTCATCCCCACCGCCTCAAGCGCCCGCAGGGTCTCCTGCGTCGCGGCGACCGCCTCCTCGCGACCGCTGTGGGTCACCACCAGCGCACGACGTGTCACGTGTCTCCACCTCCGGTCGCAGGCGCACGGACCGCGCGCTCCACCTGCTCGACGATCTCCTCGTCCGAGGAAGGCGTCCCCGCACGACGCAGCCACAAGAAGTACTCCACGTTGCCGCTGGGGCCCGGCAGCGGGCTGCGCGCCACGCCCGCGACGACGAGGCCGAGCCCCACGGCCGCACGCGCGACCGAGAGCACCGCCTCGACCCGCAGCGCCGGAGAGCGCACGACGCCACCGGAGCCCAACCGCTCCCTGCCGACCTCGAACTGCGGCTTGACCATGACGACGAGGTCGGCGTCGGGGCGCGCCACCGCCGCCAGGGCGGGCAGGACAAGCGTGAGGGAGATGAACGACAGGTCGGCGACCACCAACTGGGGCGCGGGCTCCACGTCGCCAGCGGCGAGGTGGCGCACGTTCACGCCTTCCCGCACCTCGACCCGGGGATCCTCGCGCAGGGCCTGCACGATCTGGTCATGGCCGACGTCGACTGCGACCACCCGCGCGGCGCCGCGACGCAGCAGCACGTCGGTGAAGCCGCCAGTGCTGGCCCCCGCGTCCAGGCACACCCGCCCCTCGACCAGCAAGCCGGCGCCCGCCCACACGTCGAGGGCGCCCAGCAGCTTGTGCGCGGCCCGCGACGCGTACTCGGGCTCGGCGGCCTGCGAGGCCTCGACCTCGACTCGTTGCCCGTCCTGGACGGCCGTCGCGCTGCGGCGGGCCACCGCTCCGTCGACGAGCACACGGCCGGAGGCGATGAGCTCGGCGGCGTGGCGACGCGAACGGGCCACGCCACGGCGCACGAGCTCACTGTCCAGGCGGGAGCTCATCTCGACCTCAGCCCTCGGTGTCCGCGAGCCGGGCCTGCAGCGCGGAGTGGACGCCCTCGAAGGCGTCGACGTGAGCGGGCAGTGGCAACGCGGACAAGCCGGCCAGCCCGGCGAGCGCCGCGTCCACCCGCGCGTCGCCCGCGTCGTCGTCGGGCAGGCCCGACGCACCCGGGTCGCGAGGGACGCCAGAGGCGCCTGGCATGCCGGGGGCGCCCGGCATGCCAGGGGCGCGGGGCACACCAAGCACGCGAGGCGACCCGGCCACCGGAGGCACACCCTCGGCGCGGGCCTCGTCCACGTCACTCACCGCTGTCCACTCCCCGTCGTCAGTTCCGTGTGGGACGTGACGCGCCCCAGCCGGGGCGCGGTCACGCGCACCGCCACGCTACCGGGCGACTGCCTCGGAGCTGACGTCGTGCACATCCAGGTCGGGCACCGATTCCGGGTCGAGTGGCTCCCCCGCGTCGACGGCCGACCACGCCGCCGCGCAGGCCGCCCGCACCAGGTCCACGCCGTCCTCGATGGACGCCGGGCCGGAGTCCGACTCGCGGTGCAGCTCGAGCCGCCCGTCACGCACTCGCGCCGCGGCGGACCGGCACGCCCACCAGCCCTCGGCGGCGGGAGTCGGCTCCGGGTGGGGGGCGAGCAGCGAGCGAAGGTCCGCGCCGATGAAGGACGGACGCTCCCCCGGCGCCGCGAGCACGTCGTCGCGGGCCGTGCTGACGCCGGTGAGCACATGCAGGCCCGGGTACTCGGCGGCGCGCGCCCCACCCAGGTCGGTGTCCAACCGGTCGCCGATGACGAGCGGCGACCGCGCGCCGGCCCGGTCGACGGCCAACTGGTACATCGTGGGCGACGGCTTGCCCGCGCTCGATGGCTCCACGCCCGTCGCCGACCTCACGGCCCCCACCAGGGCGCCGTTCCCGGGGGCGAACCCACGGGCGGTCGGCAGGCTCAGGTCGAGGTTGCTCGCCACATGCCAAGCGCCCCGCTGCACCGCGTACGCCGCCTCGGCGAGCTGTGCCCACCCGAGCTCGGGGGCGAATCCCTGCGCCACCGCCTCGGGCTCGTCATCCGCGGACGTCACCACGGTGTAGCCCGCGGCGCGCACGGCCGTCACAAGCCCTGCCCCGCCGACGACGAGGACCTTGGCGCCACGCGGCAACCGCGTGGTCAGGACGACCGCCGCCGCCTGGGCGGCAGTCATGACCTCTTCTGGCGTGGCGGGAATGCCCAGTCCGGTCAACTGCCCGGCCACCGACTCCGGCTCACGCGACGCGTTGTTGGTCACGAACACCAGGCGCTGTCCGAGCGCCCGAGCACCGGCGAGGCCCTCAGCCGCGCCGTCGATCGGCTCGTGGCCGCGATAGGCCACCCCGTCGAGGTCGACAAGTGCGAGGTCGTACCGTGCCGCGAGGGGGACGTCGCATCCCAGCAGCCCGCCCCTCACAGCTGGTCCTCCGGCCGCTCGTCGGCATCCGGGTCAGCAGCGTGCCCCTCGACAGACTGCTCGTCCACGGCCCCCTCGGCGGCGGCAGCGTCAGAAGGGGCAGCATCGGAGTGGGCAGGATCGTCGACTACCTCGACGCCAGGCTCTGCCTCGTCGTCCAAGTCGTAGACGACCACGTCGTCCTCGTCCTCGCCCACGAGCTGGCCAGACGCCTCGGCGAGCTCACGCTCGCTGTAGGGCGCCAGCTCAGCCTCGGCCTCCGCCGTCTTGCCCGCCGCTGTCAGCGCCGTCGCACGCGCCTGCGCGACCCGCACGGCGAGCACGCCCGTCGCCCCCCGCACTTCGGGGGTCGCGAGGGCGGCCACCGCCGCGTCGGGCTCGCCCAGCTCGAGGCGCGCGCCGCTGACGACGATCGCCAGCTCGACCCGCGCGGCAGGCTCGAGGCCCTCCGCCTCGGGGCTCGTCGCGAGCGCGAGGGCCCGCTCCGGGCGCCCCAGACCTCGCTCGCAGTCCGCCATGATCGCCAGGTGCTCGGAGGAGCCGTTCAGGCGGCGGACCGTGCGCAACTCACGCAGCGCCTCCGCGAACCGACCGGTGCGGTAGGCCGCGAGGCCAGCGGCCTCCCGGACCACGTCAACTCGGCCTGCCCTGCGCACGGCGGCTTGCGCGTGCTCGTACGACAGCTCGGGCTGCTCGTCGAGCAGCCGCCCCGCCATCACCAGGTGCAGCCCGACGTTCTCCGCGTTCTCCTTGCTCAGCGTGCGCAGTCGTGCGCGCACAGCCCGGTCGAGGTCGGAGAACTGGATATCCGCAGGCAGCTCGGGAGCAGCGTCGCGCATGCTCTGCGGCGGTCGCGAAGCGCGCACGTCATGGTCACGCGCCGGCCGTTCGGACCACTGTGCGCGCCCCGCGTGGGGCCCACTGCCCGGCCGCGAGTCGGGTCGGTCGCCGCGCGCGGGCCGACGGTCCTCCGTGCGGGGCCGCTCGTCACGCCGCGCGGGCCGCGACTCGTCGCGCACGGACCTGTCGTCGCGCATCGGTCGACGGTCCCCGGCGCCCGGCCGCTCGCCGAAGCGCGCGGGCCGCGCGTCGTCCCGAGCAGGACGGGCATCGCGGGACGGCGCGTCGTCGCGATTCGGGCGGAAGCCCTCCCAGCGGGGGTCCCGCGCTGGCCGTGAGTCCCGCTGCGATCCGAGGCCGTCACGCGACGGGCGGCGGTCGTCGAATCCAGGCCGGTTGGCCCCTCCGGGCCGCTGGCCCTCATATCGCGACGCGGAGCCCGACGGCCGGAAGCCGCGTGGGCCGCCTGCACCGGGACGCCCCAGCCGGTCGCCTGACCGGCGATCGTCACGTGAGGGGTAGCGGTCGTCGCGCGACGGCCGACGGTCCTCGGCACGCGGAGCGCGGCTCTCGCCGCCGCCCCACCGCGTTCCCTCGCGGGCAGGACGCTCGCCACGCGGCGCGTTGCCCTCCCTCGACGGGAAGCGCTCGTCGCGCGCGGGGCGGGCGCCGCGCCCACCGAACCGGTCATCGCGAGGCGCTGAGGAGTCACGCGGTCCCCTGCTGTCGCGGAACGGCCGGGCATCGCGCCCCGGACCGGCGTCCCGTGCCGGACGTCCCGAGCGGTCGTCGAAGCGGCGGTCGCCCTGCCGCCCTCCACGATCGTCGCGAGGGGCGCGGCGCTCACCGCGATCGGACCGGGCGTCGCCGGAGGACTGCCAGGGGCGGTCACCAGACGGCCGGTATGGACGGTCGCCGCGCTGCGGCCGGGCGTCCGAGCCACGGCCGGGCCCGCCGAAGCGGGCGGCCCGCGAGCTCGCGGCCGGCCGCGAGGAGCGGTCGTAGGA
>JAEWEI010000293.1 GCA_023389545.1 Actinomycetes bacterium
ACGGACCATTGGGCGAAGGCCCACGCGAAACGCTCCTGCTCGGCCTCGGCGCCTTGGGCGAGCGGGGTCGTGTCGACGACCACTGTGGTGGACCCGTCCTCGCCCACGAACGACGAGGACGGGAGCGTGCCGTAGTCGCGCTCCACACGCGCGGTGAACGCCTCTGCCGAGCCCGCGCCGGTGGGCTCGCGCAGCACGCAGGTGAGCGTCCCGGGGGAGAACCCGGTGAGCGCCGAGGCCCACGCCCGTGAGCGGCCCTCGTGCTGGGCGTACGCGTCGGGGAAGCCGGAGCGCTGCACCGCCTGCGCGGCCTCGGTGATGGGGAGCTGCTCGTATCCCTGCACCTTGACCAGGCCGTCGTAGAAGGCGTTCGTGGAGTACACCGGGTCCATGATCTGCTCGACCGTGCCCCAGCCCTGTGACGGGCGCTGCTGGAACAGGCCCACCGAGTCGCGGTCGCCGTAGTCGATGTTGATCAGGCGCGACTCCTGCAGGGCCGTCGCGATGGCGATCGTCACGGCGCGCGCGGGCAGCCCGCGGCGGATGGCTGTGGCGGAGAGCAGCGCCGCGTTGCCCGCCTGCTCGGGGCTGAGGACCCAGGTCGCGCCGTCGATCTCGACGGCGCAGCGCTCAGCGGTGACCTCGGGGGTCTCCGAGCGCACGAGCACCAGCACCACGACGACGATTCCGGCCGCGAGCACCGCGAGCAGGGCGAGACCGGCGCCCACGCCTCGTGCGAGGCGTTGCCCCCAGCGCTGCTGGTGTCGCCTCGCCATCGGTCAGTTGGCGTGCAGCGCGGAGTTGAGCCGGACCCCGGCGCCGGTGCGCGCGACAGCCTCGACCGCGCCGGTGAGGGAGTTGCGCCGAAAGAGGATGTTGTCGGCGCCTGCCAGCTCGCGGGCCTTGACCACGGGGGGCGCGCCCTCCTCGCCGCCCACGACCACGAGCTTGGTGCCGGCGGTCAAGTAGAGGCCCGCCTCGACCACGCAGTCGTCCCCCAGCGGGATGCCGAGCCCGGCGTTGGCGCCCAGCAGCGTGCGGCGGCCGATCGAGACCGTCTCGCGGCCGCCGCCGGACAACGTGCCCATGATCGAGGCGCCGCCGCCGATGTCGCTGCCGTCGCCGACGGTGACGCCAGCGGAGATCCGCCCCTCGACCATCGAGGTGCCGAGCGTGCCCGCGTTGAAGTTCACGAAGCCCTCGTGCATGACGGTGGTGCCAGGGGCGAGGTAGGCGCCGAGGCGCACCCGGTCGGCGTCGGCGATGCGGACGCCGGTGGGCAGCACGTAGTCGACCATGCGCGGGAACTTGTCGACGCCGTACACGGTGACGGGCACGCCGTGCGCGGCGCGCAGCCGCGCACGGGTGGCCTCGAAGCCCTCGGGCGCGCACGGGCCGCGGTCGGTCCACACCACATTGGGCAGGACGGCGAAGACGCCGTCGAGGTTCTGGCCGTGCGGCGGCACGAGCCGGTGGGAGAGCAGGTGCAGGCGCAGGTAGGCGTCGGCGGTGGTGGCGGGCGGCTCGTCGAGGTCGATGATGGTGCGGACCACCTGGGTGCTGACCTTGCGGGCCGGGTCGGAGCCCTCGGCCGCGAGGAGGTCCTCGGGCGCCTCCGCGTCCTCGTCCACCGGGCCGAGCTGCGGTGATGGGTACCAGACGTCCAACGTCATGCCATCGTCGGTCACAGTGGAAAGGCCGAACCCCCAGGCCGTGCGCGTGCTCATCACCCCAGCGTAGACGGAGCCTCGCTAGGGTTCGTTCTGTGACCGAGCCAGCGCGAGACCTGTCCCACCCGAGCCCCGACCAGGCGTCCACCGCCTCCGTGCAGACCCCCGTGCCGCCGCTGGACCTGCGTGCCGACCTGGTCACGCTCACCCGTGCGCTGTGCGATCTGCCCTCCCCGAGTGGCCAGGAGTGGCCGCTCGCCGATGCCATCGAGGCGGCCCTGACGGCGGTGCCGCACCTGGAGGTGCTGCGCGACGGCGACGCCGTGATCGCGCGCACCCACCTGGGCCGTCCCGCTCGCGTGGTGGTGGCCGGGCACATCGACACCGTCCCGGTGGCGGACAATCTGCCGACCCGGCTGGTGGGCGAGGGGCTGCACGCGGAGGTCTGGGGGCGTGGGACCGTCGACATGAAGGGCGGCGTCGCCGTCCAGCTCGCCCTCGCCGCGCGGCTCGCGGAGCCCGCGCGGGACGTCACGTGGGTGTTCTACGACCACGAGGAAGTCGCCGCCGAGCTCAACGGGCTCGGACGCGTGGCCCGAGCGCACCCCGAGTGGCTGGAGGGCGACTTCGCGGTTCTCTGCGAGCCGACGTCCGCGGGCATCGAGGGCGGCTGCAACGGCACCCTGCGCGTCGAGGTCCGCGTGCCGGGCGTCGCGGCGCACTCCGCCCGCTCCTGGACTGGCTCGAACGCGATCCACGGCGCAGGCGAGGTGCTGCGGCGCCTCGAGGCGTATGAGCCCGCCTCCGTCGAGGTGGACGGGCTGGTCTACCGCGAGGGACTGAACGCGGTCGGCATCCGCGGCGGCATCGCCACGAACGTCATCCCCGACGAGTGCGTCGTCACCGTCAACTACCGCTTCGCCCCCTCCCGGACGGTCGCCGACGCCGAGGCGCACGTCCGCGAGGTCTTCACCGGCTACGAGGTGGCCGTCACCGACGCCGCCGCTGGCGCCCGGCCCGGCCTCGACGACCCGACTGCCGCGGACTTCGTGGAGGCCGTGCTCGCCCAGACCGGGGGCGCCCCCGCCCCGAAGTACGGTTGGACCGATGTCGCGCGCTTCGCGTCACTGGGCATGCCCGCCGTCAACTTCGGCCCCGGGGATCCGTTGCTCGCGCATAAGGATGACGAGCGCTGCCCCGCCTGGCAGTTGCAGGCGTGCCACGACGCCCTGGGCGCCTGGCTCAGCTGAGCGGCTGGTCTGCCGGGGGTCTCCGCAACCCCCGGCAGACCTCCTAGAGTCGAGACCATGAGAAGTCACGACCGCGGGGCCAACGGCTCCGTCTACCGCAAGGGCCCGCTCCAGCTGCGCCGCGACCAGATCCCCGCCACGACGTCGGACGAGCGGCTGCTCTCCGGCGCGGACGGCGCCGGGTGGCTGCACGGCGACCCGTGGCGGGTGATGCGGATCCAGAGCGAGTTCGTCGAGGGCTTCGGCGCGCTGGCCGAGGTGGGGCCAGCGGTGAGCGTCTTCGGCTCCGCCCGGGTGCCGGCCGGGGCGCCCGACTACCTGATCGGCGAGGCTGTGGGACGTGGGCTCGCCGAGGCCGGGTACGGCGTCATCACCGGTGGCGGCCCGGGCATCATGGAGGCCGCGAACAAGGGCGCCAGCGAGGCGGGCGGGCTGTCCGTGGGGCTCGGCATCGAGCTCCCGTTCGAGCAGGGCATGAACCAGTGGGTGGACCTCG
>JAEWEI010000301.1 GCA_023389545.1 Actinomycetes bacterium
GCCACCCGTCATCTCCTTGCCGAACGCGAGCCCGGCCGCCACGGTGAAGAACGCGCCGCCCAGCCCGGCGACGGCGCCGCCCAGCATCGTCGCGCGGACCCGGGTGCGGTTGACCTTGATGCCGACCGTGTCCGCGGCCTTGGGGTGCTCGCCCACGGCCCGCAGGCGCAGGCCCCAGCGGCTCCGGAACACCATCACCTGCAGCAGCGCGACCACCACGTACATCAGGTAGACGAGCGCCGTCTGCCGGAACAGCACAGGCCCGATCACCGGGATCTGCGAGAGCAGCGGGATCTCGATGGTCGGCAGCTTGGGCGGGGAGTTCCACGTGGAGGCGTTCACCTTGAGCACCGTGGAGAACAGGTAGCTGGTGACGCCGACCACGAGCACGTTGAGCACCACGCCGACGATGATCTGGTTGACCAGGTACTTCACCGAGAAGAACACGAGGATCAGGCCGACCAGCGCGCCGGCGATGGGCGCGGCGATCAGTCCCGCGTAGGCGCTGTGGGTCAGCGACGCGATGACCGCCGCCGCGAAGGCGCCGGCGAGCAGCTGGCCCTCGATGGCGACGTTGATGATGCCCGAGCGCTCGCACAGCACGCCGGCCAGCGAGCCGAACACCAGGGGGATCGCCAGGAACAGCGAGCCCTGCAGCAGCCCGGTGATCGGCAGCGGCTGCGCCTTGCCCGCGACGGCCCACGTGAGGAACGCGAGCACGAACACCACGCCGAACAGCACGGGCAGCCACACGCCCGTTGTGCGGCGGCTGCGGGTGAGCCACAGGGACACCCCCGCCAGGACGAGCCCGATCAGCGACAGCACGATCGCCGTGGACTTCGACGGCACCGTCAACGGGTCGATCTGGAAGAAGTCCTTAGACGTCGCGAACGTGAACGTCGTCGTCCGGCCACCGTCGGGCAACAGCCCGAAGAGGACCAGGGACGCCAGGGCTGTGACGCCGTAGCCGATCGGCGCCTTCCAGCTGATGGGCGGCAGCGGCTTGCCACCGGCGGGCGCGGGGCTCGCGGCGGGCCGCGAGGGTGCGGTCACGGCGCTCACGCTGCGGCCTCCTTGGTGGCGAGGACGCCGGGTCGGACGGCGCCCGGGGAGGGCAGCCGGAACACGGCGCGGACGAGCGGCGGCGCCGCGATGAACAGCACGATGAGCGACTGCACGACGAGCACGATGTCGATGGGCGTGCCCGTGCGGGCCTGCATCGAGTACCCGCCCGCGCGCAGCGCCCCGAAGAGCAGGCCCGCGAACACGGTGCCCAGCGGCTTGGACCGGCCGAGCAGCGCGACGGTGATGGCGTCGAAGCCGAAGCTGGCGGCGACGCCGGCGGTGAGGACCTTCTCGGTGCCGAGCACCTGCGCCGATCCCCCGAGCCCGGCCAGCGCCCCGGCGATCACCATGACCCACACGTAGCTGGCCTCGACGGACATGCCAGCGGTGCGCGCGGCATGCGGGTTGGATCCCACGGCGCGGAACTGGAACCCGATCGTCGACCGGTTCATCAGCCACCACACGCCCACGGCCGCGGCGATCGCGAGCAGGAACCCGGCGTGCAGGCGGAAGCCCGTGCCGAGCAGCAGCGGGTACACCGCGCTGGACTCAACGGGCGGAGAGATCGGGTTGTTGCTGTTCCCGCGCTGGAACGCCGACGTGGTGAGCAGGTAGCCCACCAGGTAGATGGCGATGTTGTTGAGCATGATCGTGACGATCACCTCGTTGGCGCCGGTGCGGGCCTTGAGCACGCCCGCGATGCCCGCCCAGATGGCCCCGCCCAGCGCCGAGCCGATCACGGCGAGGAGCAGGTGCAGGCCCACGGGCAGCTCGAACGTGAAGCCGATGTAGCCGCCCAGCACGGCGCCCATGATGATCTGCCCCTGGGCGCCGATGTTGAACAGGCCCGCGCGGAAGCCGATGCCGAGCCCGAGGCCCGCGAAGATCAGCGGCACGGACACCGTCATGGTCTCCGTCAGCGGGCGCACGGCCCGGGCGAACGACGTGGCGCCGGGGTCGACGATGGCGCCCTGGAACAGCGCGGTGTACGCCTGGGACACCGCCGCCCACGCCGCGTTGAGCAGGTCCATCGGGCGTGCGAAGAAGTAACTGGCGGCGGCCTGCACCTCAGCGTCGGCCGCCGCGATGAGCACCGCGCTGATCAACAGCGCGAGCACGATCGCCAGCACAGTGACGAGCCAGCTGCTCTCGAGCATCTCGCGGAGGGCGTTCTGGCCGCGGGACGGGGGCCGTTCGACCCCGGTGTCCCCCGGGACGGGGACGGCCGCGTCCCGCAGCGGAGCGGACTCGCTCACGTGAGGTCCTCCTCGGAGGGGTCGGTGTCAGCCGCGGCGTCCGCCTGGCCGAGTGTGGTGTGGTGCGTCGCGACCTGCGCCTGCGCCTCGTCGAGCGGCACGCCCGCCATCATCAGGCCGAGCACGTCGCGGTCGGCGCCGCCCGGGACGATCCCCACGATGGAGCCGCGGTACATCACGACGATGCGGTCGGCGAGCGCCAGGACCTCGTCGAGCTCGGTGGAGACGATGATCACCGGGGTGCCGAGGTCGCGCTCGGCGACGACCCGGCTGTGCACGAACTCGATGGACCCGACGTCGAGGCCGCGCGTGGGCTGCGAGGCGATGAGCAGCCGCAGCGGACGGGACATCTCGCGGGCGAGGACCACCTTCTGCTGGTTGCCGCCGGAGAGCGTCCCCGCGAACGCGTCGACCGAGGGAGTGCGGACGTCGAACTCGACGACCCGGTCACGCGCGCTGGCGGCGACCTTCGCGGGGTCGAACGCGATGCCTCGCGCGTAGGGCGCCTGGTCGAACAGGTCGAGGACGAGGTTCTCTGCCACGGAGAAGTCCGCGATCACCCCGTCGGTGGTGCGGTCCTCGGGGACGTACCCGACGCCG
>JAEWEI010000402.1 GCA_023389545.1 Actinomycetes bacterium
ACCTGCTCGGCCGGGACGACGTGCCGGTGGCCGCGGGCGCCGATGTGCCGCTCGTGCGCCGCGACTCCGCCCCCGACCCGAACACCCACGGCGAGGACGGGTTCGGCGGCGTGCGGCTGGACCCCGCGCCGCGCGGCGTGGACGCCCGCTCGGCCGTGCAGCTCATGGTGGACGTGATCGAGGACTCGACGGAGCCGGTCACGCTCATCGCACTGGGCCCGCTGACGAATGTCGCGGTGCTGATCGCGGCGTTCCCGGACGTCGCCGCGAAGCTCGAGCGCATCGTCCTCATGGGCGGCGGCGCCCGGGTGATCGGCAATATGACGCCCGCCGCCGAGTTCAACATCTGGTACGACCCGGACGCCGCGGCGCGGGTCTTCGCCGCGGGCGTCCCCGTGACGATGGTCGGCCTGGACGTCACCCATCAGGCGCTCACGGCGCCAGAGGACTGGGACGGCCTGCGCGGCGGCGGGCCCGTCGCGGAGGCGGTGCTGGCGATGGTCGAGTTCTACACCGCGTACTACCTGGCCGTGGCGGGCACCGCGTCCACCGCGCAGCACGACTCGCTGGCCGTGGCGGCGGTCATCCAGCCGAGCCTGGTGACGACTCGCAGCCTCTACGTCGATGTGGAGTGCGCCGGCGCCCTGACGCGCGGCATGACGGTCGTCGACGTGGACGACGTCGCCAAGGCCGCCCCCACCGCCGACGTGGCCCTCGAGGTGGACGCCGACGCCTTCAACCGGCTGCTGGTCTCCCGCGTCGCGGAGCTAGACGCCCGCCTGCGCTGACGCCCGGACCAGCACCACCAGCACGACAGGAGAGCACCACATGGCACTGAAGATGATCCTCGACTGCGACACGGGCGTCGACGACACCCTCGCGATCCTCTACGCCTCGCTGCACCCCGAGATCGATTTGATCGGCCTCGGCTCGGTGTGGGGCAACGTCGACGTGGCGACAGCCACCCGCAACTGCCTGCACACCGTGCACATGGCGGGCCGCCCGGAGGTCCCCGTGGCCGCCGGCGCCGCGGGGCCCATCGCAGGCGGCGAGGCAGTGTTCGCGTACCACGTGCACGGCGACGACGGCCAGGGCAACGCCGGCTCCGGCCGTGAGGTCGGCGCCGTCGTCCCCGGCAGCGCCGCCGAGCAGATCGTGCGGCTCGTCACCGCGAACCCGGGCGAGGTGGAGATCGTCGCGGTGGGCCCGCTCACCAACCTGGCGATCGCCCTGGGCCTGTGCCCCGAGCTGCCGAGCCTGGTGCGGGGCGTGACGATCATGGGCGGCGCCGCCGACGCCCCCGGCAATGTCACCGAGGTGGCCGAGGCGAACATCTGGTGCGACCCGGAGGCCGCCGCCGCCGTCTTCCACGCCCCGTGGCGGCTGACGATGGTGGGCCTGGACGTCACGATGCGCACCACGCTCGACGACTCGCACCGCGCCCGGCTCGACGCGGGCGGCACGCTCGGCCAGTACGTGTCGCGGATCCTCGACTTCTACTTCGACTTCTTCGCCGGGGCGGCGTTCGGCGAGCGCCGCAGCTGCATGCATGACGCATTGGCCGTGGCCATCGCCGCGGGCACGCTCGTGCCGGACGTCGCGCCCACCGTCAATGCCTACGTCGTCACCGGCGACGGCCCCACCCGTGGGCAGACGGTCTGCGACACCCGCGGCAAGTACATGGGCTTCCCCGCCCAGGAGGGCGCCCACTGCCAGGTGGTGCTGGAGAGCGACCCGCACTTCGGCGACCAGGTCGTCGCGCTCATCGCCGCCGCCGGCGACTCCGCCATCCCGCTCGACAAGGAGACCTCCCAGTGATCGATCTGACAGACCAGGTGGCGCTCGTCACCGGAGCCGGCCGGGGCATCGGCCGGTCCATCGCGGTGTCGCTCGCGGAGGCCGGGGCGGCTGTCGTCGTCACCGACCTCGGGCGCCCCGTCGAGGGCCTCACCTACGACCTCGCGTCGAATGACGACCTCGCCGAGACGGTGCGGATCATCCGCGCCGCGGGCGGCCGGGCGGAGAGCGCCTACGCCGACGTCCGCGACCACGCGGCGCTCGAGGCCGCGGTGCGCACGGCCACGGACTCCTACGGGCGGCTCGACCTGGTCGTCGCCAACGCCGGGGTCGCGAGCTGGCCCGAGCTGACGTGGAAGGCCACCCCCGAGCAGTGGCAGACGATGATCGACGTCGTCCTCACCGGCACCTGGAACACCGCGCGGGCCGCCATCCCGGCGATCCTCGAGGGCGGGCGCGGCGGGTCCATCGTCTTCGTCGGCTCCACAGCCGCCGTGAAGCCGCTGCCCACCATCGGGCACTACGCGGCGGCGAAGTACGGGACGGTGGGCCTGCTCAAGAGTCTCGCGCTCGAGCTCGCGGGCGACAGCATCCGGGTCAACGCCGTCCACCCGGGCGGCACCGGCACCGACATGACGCAGAACCCGGCGGCCGAGCACTGGCAGGCCACCGCCACGGGCGTCGGCGGCGCCCTGGAGCTGCCGCTGCCCATCCACCGCATGGAGCCCGTCGACGTGGCGCACGCCGTCCGGTGGCTGTGCTCCTCGGAGGCCCGGTACATGACGGGCGCCGAGCTGGTGCTGGACGCCGGGGCGACGCTGCGTTGAGCCACCACGACAGTGAGCGGCCAGCCCGCCGCGCCGGACCCCGCCACCCGGGGCCACGGCGTGACGGGTTGACCCTGGCTGTCTTCACGCTCGTGCTGGTCAGCGCGCTGCTGCAGGGCAGCCTGGGCGGCCTGATGCCGTTCCTCCAGGCGGACATCCCGATGTCGCACACCATCGGCAGCCTGCACATCACGGCGCTGGCCGTGGGCGGGCTGCTCGCGGCGACCGTCGCCGAGCGGGTCCGTCGACGCCACGGGCGGATGCCGATCCTCGTCGGCGCGGCGGTGCTCGGCGCCACGGGGGCCGCGCTGATCTCCACCGCGCAGACCGCCGTGATGAGCGTGGGCGCGCTCGTTCTGGTCGGGTTCGCCATGAGCTCCACGCTCATCGCCGGCCAGGCGCTGCTGGTCGCCCTGCACGGGCGGCACGGCGCGCAGATGATCGGCGAGCTCAACGTCGCGTACAGCATCGGCG
>JAEWEI010000410.1 GCA_023389545.1 Actinomycetes bacterium
GCCGTGGGACTCCTGCGCGCCGCCCACGACCTGGGCGTCCGCGTGCCGGAGGACCTCGGCGTCATCACGTTCGACGGGTCGCAGGACGCCGCCTTCGCGATCCCGTCGCTCTCGAGCGTGGTGCAGCCCCTCGCCGAGATCGCCGAGCACGCTGTGCGGCTGCTGCTCGCCAGGCCGCACGTCACCGCGCGCGTCACCACCGGCCACACGCTGGCACTACGCGCCTCATGCGGCTGCCCGGACGGGCCCACAGTGCCCTGATGGGTGTGCAGCCCCGCCTGCGCCCCGCACCCGACACCTGACAGTCGAGGGCTCCGGCCCTCACCGCCCTGGCGCGCGACCCGTGCCGTCGGCGCCCCGGCACGTCCCCGCTGACCTGGACCGCCCACCCCGGCGGGGCGAGGGTCCCGAACGCTCCGGCCCACCACCCGCATCGTTGGAGGCACCCATGACCCAGAAGCTGATCCTCGACGTCGACACCGGCATCGACGACTCGCTGGCGCTGCTGTACCTGCTCGCCAGCCCCGAGGCCGAGATCCTCGCGATCACCTGCACCGCGGGGAACGTGCCCGCCCGCCAGGTCGCGATCAACAACCTCGCCTGGCTCGAGCTATGCGGCGCCCCGCAGATCGAGGTGGCGCTCGGCTCCGAGGTGCCCGTGATCGCGCCGCTCATGACCACCGAGGAGACGCACGGCGATCAGGGCATCGGCTGGGCGACGCTGCCCGCGCCGACGCGCGCCCTCTCCGAGCGGCATGCCACGCAGGTGTGGATCGAGCATGTGCGGGCCCACCCCGGCGAGGTGATCGGGCTGGTCACCGGGCCGCTGACGAACCTGGCCCTGGCTCTGCGCATCGAGCCGGAGCTGCCCCGGCTGCTGCAACGGCTCGTGGTGATGGGCGGGGCGTTCAACCATGAGGGCAACACCACGCCCACCACCGAGTGGAACATCGCCGTGGATCCCGACGCCGCCGCGATCGTCTTCGAGGCGTTCTCGGGGTTGCCCGAGGAGCGCCGCCCGCTGGTGTGCGCGCTGGACCTCACCGAGCAGATCGAGATGAAGCCCGAGCACATCGCGCGCATCGCGGACCTGGCCGGGTCCACACCCGCCGAGGTCATCTCGCCGGACGACCCGGAGGGGACGCGCTCGCAGGCGTCCAACCCGGTGGTGCGGCACCTGTCCGACGCGGTGCGGTTCTACATGGAGTTCCACCGCGACCAGGGACAGGGCTTCTTGGCGCACATGCACGACCCGTTCGCGGCCGCACTGGCGTTGCACCCCGAGATGGCCGCCACCCGGGCCGCCACCGTGGACGTGGAGCTCTCGGGCACGCTCACCCGCGGCGCCACCGTGGCGGACTGGCGCGGCATGTGGGGCAGAGAGCACAACGCGGCCATCGCGTGGGAGACCGACCCCGCCGCCTTCTTCGACCACCTCGTCGAGCGCGTGGGCTCTTTCGCCCGCGCGTTCACCCCCTGACCGCCCGGGTCGTCTGTCGGACCCCCTGCCCTCGGGCGGCCCCGGGCCCGCACCACCGCACCACCGCACCACCGCACCACCGCACCACCGCACGCGCACCACGCACGCATCGGCATCTTCGCCACCAGCGGATACAAGGAGGTATTCATGACTGGCCAGATCGACACCGCAACGCAGCGTGACACCCGCAACCTCGTCTTGGTGGGGGTGGGGGCCGTCGTCATCGCGGCGACCTACCTCTACCTGATCTTGTTCCAGCCCACCGACATCGCGGACGGGCTCGGGCAGTCGTCGTTCATCGCGATCGCCGGCTACCTGATCGGCGCGCTGCTGATCGTCGTCGGCACGATCCACCGGCTGCCCACCACCACCATCACGTTGGTGCCCGTGGCCATCGCGGTGAACATCGTCATCGGGCAGCTCACCACAGTGCTGGGCCTGCCGCTGTACCTCGACTCGATCGGCACGATCCTGGTCGCGGTGCTCGCCGGACCGGCCGCCGGCGCCGCCACCGGCGCGCTGACCAACGTGATCTGGGGCATGACCATCAGCCCGGTGGCTCTGCCGTTCGCCGTGACGTCTGTGGTGATCGGCGTGCTCGCCGGGTACGCGGCCCGCACGGGCGTGTTCCGCAGGTTCTTCCTGGCCCCGCTCGCGGGCCTGGCCACCGGGGTCGTGGCGGCGCTCGTCTCGGCGCCGATCGCGGCGTTCGTGTTCGGCGGCGCCACGGCGGCGGGCACCGGCGCCCTGGTGGGGGCGTTCCGCGCGATGGGCAACTCGCTGCTCGCGTCGACAACGATGCAGGGGCTGCTGTCCGACCCGATCGACAAGGCCGTGACGTTCACCGTGGTCGCGGCGATCCTCGCGGCGCTGCCGACGCGGTTCCGCCAGCGGTTCCCGTTCGTGCGGCGGTTCCGCGTGTTCTCGGCCGCGGCGCCCGTGGTGGCCGCTCCGGCGCCGGCCGCGCCCGCCGCGCCCGTTGACGGCGCCGCGTCCACGACCACCCCGCAGCAGGGCTGAGCCGATGGCGACGACGTTCTACCAGGACCGTGGCTCACCCCTGCACCGGCTCAACCCGGTGACCAAGCTCGTCGGGGTGCTCGTGCTCATCGTGATCGTGTTCGCGCTGCCGATCTGGTGGGTGTCGGCAGCGGTCCTGGTGGGCGTCGTCGTCCCGGCCGCGGCGGTGTCCCGGTGTGGCCGGACGCTCGCGGGGGTCAGCGTGAAGCTGCTGCTGCCGCTGCTCACCGCGCTCGTGCTGGTGCAGGGCCTGTTCTTCCCGGAGGGCACCACTGTGCTCGCCGAGCTGGGCCCGGCGCGGGTCACCGCCGAGGGGCTGATGTTCGCGCTCGGCATCGCGCTGCGCATCGTCGTGCTGGTCACGGCGTTCCTGCTGCTGCTGCTCACGACCCATCCGGGAGACCTGATGTCGGCGCTGAGCCAGCACGGCATGCCGCCCAAGATCAGCTACGTCATCAGCTCGACGCTGCAGATCGTGCCGGCGTTCCGGGACCGGGCCGACGCGATCCTGCTCGCGCAGCGGGCCCGTGGGCTGCGCACCGACGGCAGCGTGCTGCGCCGGGTCAAGGTGCTGCTGCCGCTGGTCACCCCGCTCATCCTCGGCCTGTTCACGGACGTCGAGGAGCGGTCCACGGCGATGGAGGCCCGCGCGTTCGGCGCCACCCGCAAGCGCACAGCGTTCACGGTGGTGCCCGACACGGTGGGCCAGCGCGCCGCCCGGTGGGCGATGGCCGCCGCGGGCGCCGTCGCCGTCGTCATCCCCTTCGTCGGAGGTCTCTGATGATCGCGCTCGACCACGTCACCTACGCCTACCCGGACGCGGCCGTCACCGTGCTCACCGACCTGTCGCTGCACGTCCCGCAGGGCACGCTCTGCGGCGTGGTCGGCGCCTCGGGCGCGGGCAAGACGACCCTCGCGAAGGTGCTGTCCGGCTTTGTGCCGCATGCCGAGGGCGGTGAGCTGGCCGGCAGCGTTTAGGTGGGCGGCATCGACGTGCCGCAGACCCCGCTGGCGGAGGCCATCGAGAAGGTCGGCCTCGTCACCCAGAACCCCTTCAACCAGATCTCCGGCGCCAAGTTCACGGTGCGGGAGGAGATCGCGTTCGGGTTGGAGAACCTCGGCGTCGAGCGGGCCGAGATGATCGGGCGGATCGAGGCGGTGGGGGAGCTGCTGCGGATCACGCACCTGATGGACCGCTCGCCGTATGCGCTGTCCGGTGGGCAGATGCAGCTCGTGGCCATCGCCTCGATGCTCGTGATGCGCCCGGCGGTGCTGGTGATGGACGAGCCGACCTCCCAGCTCGACCCCGGCGGCGCCCGGATGGTGTTCGACGTGGTCTCCGAGCTCACCCGCGACGGCACCACAGTGGTGCTGCTGGAGCACAAGCTCGAGCAGCTCCGCGACCACGCCGACCAGGTGGTGGTGCTGGCCGGCGGTCGCGTGGCGTTGCAGGGTGAGCCGCGCGAGGTGCTCAGCGACGAGCGCCTCACCGCCTGGGGCACGGGCTCCACGCGGTACACGCAGGCGGCGCGGTCGGCACGCGACCGGGGCCTCGACGTGCCCGGCCCCACGCCGGTGTCCTTCGACGACGCGCTGCGCACTTTCGGACGGGGAGCCTGACATGGACCTGTACTTCGAGGACGTGCACCACACCTACCCCTCGGGGGTGCATGCGGTGCGAGGCGTGACCTTGCACGTGCCCGCCGGGCAGCGGCTGGCGATCGTCGGTCAGAACGGGGCCGGAAAGACCACGCTGGTGCGGCACTTGAACGGGATCTTCCGGCCCAGCCGGGGGACCGTGCGGGTGGGCGACTGGACGACGTCCGACAAGGACATCGCCGACCTCGCCGCGCGCGTCGGCTACGTGTTCCAGAACCCCGACGAGCAGCTCTTCGCCCGCAAGGTCATCGACGACGTGACGTTCGGGCCGCGGAACCTCGGCTTCGACACGGCGCGCTCCGAGCAGGCCGTGCGTGAGGCCCTGGAGGCCACCGGGCTCACGGAGCACGCCCAGGACCACCCGTACCACCTGGCCCTCTCCGAGCGGAAGCGGGTCGCGCTCGCCTCGGTGCTCGCGATGCAGACGCCGGTGGTGGTGCTCGACGAGCCGACCACCGGGCAGGACGAGCGCGGCGTGCAGATGATCGCGCGCATCGTCGGGCACCTCGCCGCGCAGGGCCGCACGGTCGTGGCCATCACGCACGACATGGACTTCTGCGCGGAGAACTTCGACCGCGTGGTGGTCATGGCCGACGGGCAAGTGCGCGCCGACGACGTGCCGGAGCGCGCGTTCCGCGAGTCCCAGGCCCTGGCCGACGCGCGGGTCGAGCCGCCGCAGCTCCTGCGCCTGGCCGACGAGCTCGGGTGGGGCTCATCACCGCTCACCGTCGACGCGTTCGTCGACGACCTCGCCGCACGGAAGGTGGCCCGTTGATCTGGTTGGCGGTGGTCGCCGCGGCGCTGCTCGGCACGTCCGACTTCCTCGGCGGGGCGCTGTCCCGCAAGGTCCCGCTGCTGATGGTGCTCGTCGGCTCACAGGTGGTGACGACTGTGGCGCTCATGCCGAGCCTGCTGCGCGGCGACGTCACAGCAGGCGGCGGCGCGGCGTGGGCCTGGGGCATCGCCGCCGGGGTCGCCACAGCGGTGGCCGTCGCGTCCCTGTTCCGGGCGCTCGCGATCGGCACGATGGGCGTGGTCGCCCCCATCACCGCGCTCAGCGCGCTCGTGCCCGTCGCCGCCGGTTGGCTGGACGGCGAGCGGCTCGGCGCGGTGGTGGTCGGCGCCCTCATGGTCGCACTGGTTGGCACAGTGCTGGCCAGCGGCCCCGAGGTGCGCGGCGCCACCGGGCACGGTGTGCGGCCCATCGCGCTCGCGGTGCTCGCCGCCTGCGCGTTCGGGCTGGCGAACCTGTCGGTGGCGCGCGGCAGCGCCACAAGCGTGCCCGCCACGCTGTTCGTCGGCGCTGTGGTGACGCTGGGCCTCTACGCGGCGGCCGCCCTGGTCGTCTGGCGCCGGCTCGTCGCGCGGCCGCAGGTGGATCGCTCCTCGCTGGCGGGCATCGCCGCGATCGGCGTGATCGGGCTGCTCGCGAACGTCTGCTTCGCGATGGCCTCCCGCTCCGGGGCGCTGTCCCTCGTGGCGGTCCTCGCGTCGCTGTACCCCGTGGTCACCGTGCTGCTGGGCTGGCGGCTGCTGCGCGAGCGCCTGCAACCGGTGCAGGTGGCCGGGGTGGCCGCGGTGCTGGCCGGGGTGGCGGTGGTCGCCGCGGCGTCCTGAGGTCGCCTCTGCGCCCCAGATCCGCGCCCCCGGCCGGCCGGCCGCGCCCCCCGGCCAGCGCGGCCGTGTCAGTGGGCCCGGTACGGCACAGGCTCGGGCAGGCCCGCGGCGGCCCGGACCTCGCGCGACAGGTCCTCGATGGCGCGCAGCGCGTCCACGAGCTCCGGGACGGTGATGGCGAACGGCATCGCGTGGATGGTCTCGCCCTCGGCGAGCGCGAGCTCCGCGACGCGGGTCAGGTCGTCCACGTCGTCAGGCGAGAGGCCGATCTCCGTGAGGGTGTTCGGTAGCCCCACCCGGGTGGTGAACGCCACGAAATCGCTGATCTCCGCGGTGGGCGCGCCTTCGAGCACCAACTGGGTGACGGACCCGATGTTCACCTTCTGGCCGTGCATCAGGCCGTGGGTCTGCGGGGCCGCCGTCAGGCCGTTGTGGATGGCGTGCGCCGCGGCTAGGCCGCCGGACTCGAAGCCCACGCCCGACAGCAGCGTGTTCGCCTCCACGACCCGCTCGACAGCGGGCGTCACCAGGTGGTTGCGCACGGCCCACACCGCGGGCAGCGCGGACTCCCACAGCACGTCCCAACTCAACTTCGCCAGTGCGGTGCCCGTCGTGGTGGGCTGCCCGCCGGCCATCGTCGTCGACCGCGCCTCGGCCACCGCGCGGGCCTCGATCCAGGTGGCGAGCGCGTCGCCGACCCCGGCCACCAGGAACCGGGCGGGAGCATTGGCCACGAGCTGCGTGTCGACCAGCACCAGATCCGGGTTGTGCGAGAAGAAGCGGTACTCCTCGAAGGCGCCGTCCTCGGTGTAGATGACCGACAACGCCGAGCAGGGGGCATCCGTGGACGCGACGGTGGGCACGCTGACCCACCGGATGCCCGCGAGATCGCCGGCGGCCTTCACCGCGTCGATGGTGCTGCCTCCGCCGACGCCCACCACCACGTCCGAGCCGCTCGAACGGATCTGCTCGACGATGCGGTCCACCGCCGCGGCGGTGGCGTACACGCCGAACCCCTCGCGCCGCACCGGCAGGCCCGCCGCCTCGAGCGAGCTGCGCACCCGCTCCTCGACGAGCCCCCACACCACGTCATCGGCGATGACCAGCGGCTGTCTGCCGATCGGCGCGATCTGGGCGCCCAGCGAGGCCAGGGCTCCGCGGCCCTGGGTGTACCGAGCCGGGCTGATGAAGGTGCGGACGGGCGACTGCGCGGACATGGGTCCTCCCCGAGGTGTGACGTGGCGCCGGACGGGCACGCGGCGGCGTCGCGGGGCGACGGGGCCGGCTGACCGGCGACAACTCCACGGTATGCGCCAACCGACCAGGTCGCAGTCGGGACGCTAGGTTGGTCGCCATGGCACGCACAGAGGACCCGCGCACCGCACCTCCGATCCGCTGGGGCATCCTGGGGGCTGGTGGCATCGCCGGCGTCTTCGCCGACGCGGTCAACGCCCACACCCGCGCGCAGCTCGTCGCCGTCGGCTCCCGCAACCGCGACCGCTCCGAGCGGTTCGCCACCGCGCACGGCATCCCGACCACGCACGTCGGCTACCGCGACCTCGTCGAGGACCCGCAGGTGGACGTCGTGTACGTGGCGACCCCCCACTCCGAGCACCGCGAGCACGCGCTGCTGGCCATTGCCGCCGGCAAGCACGTGCTCGTCGAGAAGGCGTTCACCCGCAACACCGCCGAGGCCGAAGAGGTCTTCGCTGCGGCGCGCAAGGCCGGGGTCTTCGTGATGGAGGCGATGTGGACGCGGTTCCTGCCGCACATCGCCGCGCTGCACCAGGTGGTCGACGCAGGCGAGATCGGCGAGATCGTCAACCTCACCGCCGACCACGGCCAGTTCTTCCCGTTCAACCCGGCCAGCCGGCTGTTCGACCCGGCGCTCGCGGGCGGCGCGCTGCTCGACCTCGGGGTGTACCCGGTGTCCTTCGCGCACGACTTCCTCGGCGCCCCTGAGTCGGTGAACGCCGTCGGCGCGCTCACCGAGACAGGCGTGGACGGCCAGGTGTCGATGGCGCTCACCTACCCGGGCGGTGTGCAGGCGACGCTGACCACCACGCTGTGGGCCAAGACGCCCACCACCGCGACGATCTCTGGCACCGAGGGCTTCGTCGAGGTCGCCGGCTCCTTCTACGCGCCGACATCGTTCCGGGTGGTCCGCCGGGACGGCCGGGTGTGGACGTTCGACCTGCCCGCCACCAAGGGGCTGCAGTACGAGGCAGCCGAGGTGTCGCGGCGGATCGCGGCCGGCGACGTCGAGAGCCCGCTGCTCACCTGGGACGACACCCTCGCGGTGATGCGGACCCTCGACGAGGTCCGCGCCCAGGTCGGGGTCACGTACCCGGGGGAGTGACCTCCGCGTCGCCGGGGCACTGGCGGATCTGCACGGCCAGCAGCGCGGTGTCGTCCGACGGCTGACCGCCCACCAGCTCGTCGGTGAGGGCGCGGACCAGCTTGTCCGGCGGAAGGTGGCTGAGCCTGCTGGCTGTGGCCGTGAGCGTGTCCAGGCTCTCTTGCAGCGGGCGGCCGCGGCGCTCCACCAGGCCGTCCGTGTGCAGCAGCAGGGTGTCGCCCGCCAGGAGCCCATGCTCGTGGTCGCGCCGCGCGCGCTGCGGGTTGATGCCCAGCAGCAGGTCGTTGGCGCCGTGGCCGCCGAGCGCCCAGGCGCCCTCCCCAGGGCGCACCACCACGGGCGGCGGGTGGCCCGCGCTCGACCACTGCAGTCGGTAACCGCCGTCGACCCTGTCGATGCGGCCGGCCAGCGCCGTCGCGATGGTGCCCAGGCCCAGCCCCTTGATGGCATGGTCGAGCCGCGCGAGCCAGGTCGAGGGCAGGTCAGGGCGGTCCCACGCGAACGCCCGCAGTGTGGACCGGAGTTGGCCCATGCGCGCCGCCGCGTCCATGTCGTGGCCCGTGACGTCCCCCACCATCACGGCCACCGAGCCGCCCGGAAGCACCACGGCGTCGTACCAGTCGCCGCCCACCCGGTCCGCCCGGCCGGCGGGCAGGTAGTTCGCGGCCATCGCCAGGTGCTCGGGCTGCGGCAGGGCGGTGAGCATCGCATCTTGCAGCGTGCGGGCGACGTCGCGGCGCTCCTCGAGGAGCTGCGCGCGCTCCAGGGCCTGCGCGGTGTACGCGGCCAGTGCCGTCTTGATGGTGCGGTTGTCGTTGTCGAAGGTGCGCTCATGCAGCCAGCCGATGCCGAGCACCCCGATCAGCCGCTGCTGGGACACGAGGGGCAGGAAGGCGCGAGCCTCGCCCATGAAGTCCATCTGCCCCACCAGCGGGAAGTCGGCGAGCAGCGACGCCCGGTCGCCGTAGAACAGCGGCGTGCGGGTGCGCGCGACGTGCGAGATGGGCCGATCGTCGGTGATCCGCGCCCGCCGCCACCGCTCGACGTCGTCGCCGGTGAAGGCCTCCATCGACACGTACGACAGGCCCTTGCCGTCGCGGTCGAGCGCGGCGAGCCCGGTGAACGCCGTGCCCAGCCCGGTCGCGGCGACCCGGGCGGCGGTGCGGGCCACATCCCGCACCGTCAGCGCGTCCTGGAACGCGTCGCTCAGCAGGAGCAGCAGCCCGCTCTGCCGGTAGGAGCGGGTGGCCTGCTGCTGTGCGCGCCGCGCGCGCTCGCGCTCGCCGCGCAGCCGCAGCTCGGCGCTGCACGCCTCGGCCAGGTCGAGCAGCACCGCGAGGTCGTCCTCTGACCACTCGCGCGGCACGACGTCGAGCGCGCACAGGGCGCCCACCACCTGGTCGCGCTCGTCGACGATCGGGTAGCCGGCGTAGGCGACGAAGCCCAGCTCGCGGACCGCGCCGCTGTCCCGCAGCCGGGGGTCGAGTCGGGCGTCCGGCGTGATCAGCGGGGCAGCGTCCACCACCACGTGCTGGCAGACGGACAGCGCCAACGGAAGCGCGCGCGAGTCGTCCAGGTCCGGGGGGAGGCCCACGGCGCCGGGGATGACCTGGCCTTCTTGGGAGATCAGCGAGGCGAGGACGACGGGGGCGTCGAGCTGGCGATGGGCCAGACGGCAGAAGCGTTCGAAGGCCTCGTCGGCCTGGGCGGGGAGGGAAGCGGAGACCGGCAGCGCACGGCTGTCCTCGGCGCGCGGCGTGATGGTCACGGGACAGTGTGGCAGGTGCGGGCGGCCACGTCAGCCATCGCGGATACTCTGGCCCGCGTGACCTCGACCTTCCCCGCCTCCCCGACGGCCCCCGGGGTGTTCGTCTCCTTCGAGGGCGGGGATGGCGCCGGCAAGTCCACGCAGTCCCGTCTGCTCGGGGAATGGGTGCAGGCCCGCGGGCGCGAGGTGGTCCTCACCCGGGAGCCCGGCGGCACCGCCCTGGGCCACCTCCTGCGGGACGCGGTGCTGCACGGAGACCACGTCGACCCCCGCACCGAGGCCCTGCTCTACGCGGCCGACCGCGCGCACCACGTGCACTCCCTGGTCCGCCCTGCGCTCGATCGGGGGGCTGTGGTCATCACCGACCGCTACCTCGACTCCTCGGTGGCGTACCAGGGCAGCGGCCGCGACCTGGGCGCCCAGGAGGTCGAGGACCTCTCGCTGTGGGCCACCCACGGGCTGATGCCCGCGCTGACTGTGCTGCTCGACCTGGACCCGGTGCTGGGCCGCTCCCGTCTGACAGGGGACCCTGACCGTCTGGAGCGCGCGGGCGACGACTTCCACCGCCGCACCCGCCAGGCGTTCCTGGACCGCGCCGCCGCCGAGCCCGCGCGGTGGCTCGTGCTCGACGCGACCCGCCCCGTCAACGAGATCGCGGCTCGGGTGCGGGAGCGCATGGCCGCACTGCTGGAGCGCGCCTCATGACGGGCTGGGAGACCGCCACCCCCGTCACACCCGGGGCCGGGGCGACGGTCTGGGACGACGTCGTCGGGCAGGAGCCCGCCATCGAGGTGCTGCGCGGCGCCGCTGAGGACCCGGCGCAGATGACGCACGCGTGGCTCATCACAGGCCCGCCCGGATCGGGCCGGTCCAACGCCGCGCGCGCGTTCGCCGCCGCCCTGCAGGACCCGAGCGGCGACGTCACCTCGCACGCGTGCGCCACGGCGCTGGCCGGAACCCACCCCGACGTGACGGTCGTCGCGACCGAGGGCGTGCAGATCCGCGCGGAGACGGCACGGCCCCTCGTCGAGCTCGCCCAGCGGTCCCCGTCGCAGGGGCGCTGGCGGGTCATCATCATCGAGGACGCCGACCGGCTCAACGAGACCAGCGGCAACGTGCTGCTCAAGGCCATCGAGGAGCCGCCGCCACGCACCGTGTGGCTGTTGTGCGCGCCCAGCCCGCAGGACGTGCTGGTGACCATCCGCTCCCGCAGCCGCTCCGTGCCGCTGCGGGTGCCGCCAGTAGACGCCGTGGCCGAGCTGCTGGTCCGCCGCGACGGCATCGACCCCGCGGTGGCGGCTGTCGTGGCGCGCGCCGCGCAGAGCCACGTCGGGGTGGCCCGCCGGCTCGCCCGCGACCCCGAGGCACGGGCGCGCCGTGCCAAGGTGCTGTCCATCCCGCCGCGTGTCCGGGGCGTCGGCGACGCCGTGCTGGCCGCGGGAGAGCTCGTGGAGACCGCACAGGCCGACGCGAAGGCCGCCACCGAGGACAGGGACGCCGCCGAGCGGGCCGCCCTGCTGCGCTCCATGGGCGCCGAGGGCGCGGCGACCATCCCCCCGGCGTTGCGCGCCCAGATCCGCCTGCTCGAAGAGGAGCAGAAGCGCCGGGCCACCCGCGCGCAACGCGATGTGCTCGACCGCGCGATGATCGACCTGCTCTCGCTGTACCGGGACGTCCTGGTGGTGCAGCTCCACGCGGGGGTCGAGCTGGTCAACCTCGAGCAGCAGGACGACGTGCGGGCCCTCGCCGCCAGCAGCACCCCCGAGCAGACGCTGCGGCGGATGGACGCCATCGGCGAGGCGCGCACCCGGCTCGCCGGGAACGTCGCGCCACTGCTCGCCGTGGAGGCCATGACCATCGCGCTGCGCCCCCAAGGCTGACAGCGCGAGCCCCGTCGTGGACGGGCGTGGCTGGGCGGTCGATCCCGCTTAGGGTGGTGCAGTGCCTCTCACTCGCCGTGACCTGCGCCGTCCCACGTCCACCCGCCCGCAGGCCCCCGACCACCGTCGCGCCCGCGTGTGGAGTGCCGTCGCCGTGGCGGCCGTCGGCGCGCTCGCCCTCGCCGGATGCACCAGCCCCAAGCACCAGACGGAGCGCGATGAGCGCCCGTCGATCACCCACGACGTGCCCGCGGAGCTGAGCCGCTTCTACGAGCAGCAGGTGGAGTGGACGGCGTGCGACGACCTCGAGTGCGCCACCGTCGAGGTGCCGCTCGATTGGGACGACCCCGAGGGGGACGTCATCGAGCTCGCCGTCAACCGGTCGACCGCCACCGGCCCCGACGTGCTGGGATCGTTGCTGATCAACCCCGGCGGTCCCGGAGGGTCCGGGGTGGACGCCCTCGAGACGGTGGTGCTGAGCCGTGCCGGCAAGCAGGTCATCGAGAGTTACGACATCGTCGGATTCGACCCTCGCGGCGTCTCCCGCTCCCAGCCCATCACCTGCGTGGACGGCGCGGAGATGGACAAGATCGTCTCCGCCGACCCGGACTACAGCACCGAGGCCGGGGTGGCGGCCGCCGAACAGGCCTTCGGCGACGTCGGGAAGGCATGCCTGGAGAACACGGGCGCCCTGCTGGAGCACGTCGACACCGTCAGCGCCGCCCGGGACATGGATGTGCTGCGGGCCGTGCTCGGCGACGAGAAGCTCGCCTACCTCGGGTACTCCTACGGCACCCAGCTCGGCGCGACCTACGCCGCGCTGTACCCCGAGAACGTGGGACGCATGGTGCTCGACGGCGCCCTGGACCCCACCCTCAGCGCCGACGACCTCGCCAAGGGGCAGGCCGTCGGCTTCGAGTCCGCCCTGCGCGCCTACGTGGAGGACTGCCAGACGGGCTCCAACTGCCCGCTGACCGGCTCCGTGGACGATGGCATGGCCCAGGTGAAGAAGATCCTCGACCGGGCCCGCCGCAGCCCCCTGCCCACCGGCGACCCCGACCGGCCGCTCACCGGCAGCCTCGCGTTCTCTGGGGTGGCCGTGAGCCTGTACGCCCCCGACTGGTGGCCCGCGCTCACCCAGGGCCTGCGCGGGGCGCTGCGCAACGACGGCACCATGCTGCTGACCCTCTCCGACGCCTACTACGAACGCCAGGCGGACGGCACGTACGCGTCGAACTCCACCGAGGCGTTCTGGGCCATCAACTGCGCCGACGACCGCTCCCCATCCGACCTGGAGTCCATGCAGGCCTCCGCCGAGGACATCCAGGCCGCGGCCCCCACCGTCGGCTACCACTTCTCCTACGGCGGCGTCGTCTGCGCGCAATGGCCCGTGCCCGAGGCCGGGGGCCTGGACTCCTACTCTGCCGAGGGCGCCGCGCCCATCCTGGTGATCGGCACCACCAACGACCCCGCCACCCCCTACGCGTGGGCGGAGTCGCTCGCCGAGCTGCTGTCCTCCGGCGTGCTGCTCACCTACGAGGGGGAGGGGCACACCGCCTACGGCCGCTCCAACGAGTGCGTCGACGACGCGGTGGACACCTACCTGCTGACCGGCGAGGCGCCCGAGGACGGGACCCGCTGCTGACCCGGCCGCGCGACCCGGGTCAGCCGCTCGGAGGGCACTGACCAGCGCCGCCGCCGCCCGCTTTGGAGACTGGCCCCTCAGTTAGGTACAGTAGGCGCGCTCGCCGTGCTCCTCGGAGAACGACGATGCCGCCTTAGCTCAGTCGGTAGAGCGTCTCACTCGTAATGAGAAGGTCAACAGTTCGATTCTGTTAGGCGGCTCCAACAAGACAGCAGGTCAGACGCCCCTTCGGGGGCCTCTTTCTGTGTCTGGCCACGGAGGCGCCCGAGGAGCCAGGAGCCCGTGGAGCCCGGGGCTACGACTTCTCGTTCGGCGGTGAAGCGGCCGCCGAACGGACAGCGGCCTCGACGGCGTTCGCGACAGCAGCCGGGTCGTCGTGCTCCCAGAAGCGCATGACCGTCCACCCCGCGGCGGCGAGCTGCGCGTCGGTGTCGAGGTCTCGGGCGCGGTTCCGGGCGACCTTCTGGGACCAATAGGTGACGTGCGTGGCGGGCAGCCGGTGGTGCTCGGGGCAGCCGTGCCAGTAGCAGCCGTCGACGAAGACGGCGATCCTGGCCCGGCTGAAGACGAGGTCGGCGGTGCGGCGCAGGCCCGGCAGTGGGCGGGCGGCGACCCGGTAGCGCAGGCCCCGGGCGTGCACCGCGCGGCGCACGGCCAGTTCCGGGACGGTGTCGCGGGAGCGGTTGCCCTGCATGGACCTCCGGACGGCAGGCGAGCTCGCCCACGAGGCTGCGTCGGTCACGTCACCACCGTACGACGGGGCGCCGGGGCGATCAGGGCGTCGAGCACCACGAATCAGCCCCAGGCCCCTGTGTTGATCGCTACGGTCACCGCATGGGCCTCCTCAAGCGGATTCTTCAGCGCACGAACGGCGCCGTCCCAGCCGCATCCATCGCCTCTCCGGTGATCGCCTCAAGCGCGACGTCGAGCGAACCGCCACGTCCGCGATCCGGAGTCGGTTCGAAGGAGAAGGTCATTGGTGCAGGGTGGCCGGACATCGAAGTAGCAGGGGAGTCATGCCACCGTGCTGAGATCGGGCGGCTATTCCGAAGTTGGGGCCTCGTCGAGGGTGGTGTGACCATGCGGAGCGCTGTGCTGGTGCCTGAGCCAACCAACAAGCACGATCGGAACGCTGTCAAGGTCACCATCGACGGGCTCCATGTCGGCTACGTGCCCGCAGAGAACGCGCCGATCGTGGGCCACGCATGCCGCCGAGCGCCCCGCGGGATGTCAGCGTCGGTTCCGGTGCGGATCTGGGGAAGGCTCGACGGCCGTGTGTGGCGGGCCCGAATCACCCTGGCGTTCTCGGGAGAGCTCGAACGTGAGCGAGATTTCGCTCGAGAAGCAGCGCGCGAGAGGGAGGCGGCTCATCGGGCAGAAGCCTCGAGGCGGGTTGGGGCAGTGCGGGGCGAATGGTGGGGCACTTACCGCTCGGCGATAGCGGAGCTGAAGCGGCAAGGTCACCTCGAAGAGGCGCTCGAGCTCATCGGTCACTGCGCGGAGGCTGCGGCTCGAGTGGGAACTGCCCTTAACGAGGCCCCAGATCCGTGGCCAGTGGAGCAGCAGTCGATCGTGCTGCGCAAGCTCAAGGATCCTGCGCGTGAGCTAGCCGCAATCGAGCGTTACGTGGCGGCGTGTGGCGAGCACCGGGTCCCTGAGAAGGTCCAGGAGCGTTTGGCTCGAGCGAGGGTGTCTGCCGGTTGAGCTGACCGTGCCTCAGTGCCTAGCGACGGGGCGCCGCCGGGGGAGGGTGGCGCGGTGCTCCTTAGGATGGGCGCCATGCCGACGTCGGACGCACTGCCTGCTGCGAAGCCGCAGGTCCTGGAGTTCTTCGCCGGCATGGGCCTCGCCCGGCTCGGGCTGGAGGCGGCGGGTTTCGAGGTCGTGTGGTCGAACGACTACGAGGCGGACAAGCGCGCGCTGTACGAGGGGCATTTCCGAGACGCCGCCGATGGCGGGGGCCACACGTTCGTCCTCGGAGACGTCGGCCAGGTGGCCGGCGCGGAACTGCCGCGTGGGGCGGCGCTGGCGTGGGCGTCGTCGCCGTGCACCGACCTGTCGCTGGCGGGCGGGCGGGCAGGGTTGGCGGGACGCGAGTCGGGGGCGTTCTGGCAGTTCACCCGGCTGCTGGGCGAGCTCGGAGCGGATCGGCCCGGGGTCGTGGTGCTGGAGAACGTGGTCGGCTTGGCCACATCGCATGGCGGCGCGGACCTGGCGGCGGCGGTTCGGGCGTTCAACGCCCTGGGCTACTCGGTGGACGTGCTGGCGCTGGACGCGCGGCGGTTCGTTCCGCAGTCCCGGCCGCGGCTGTTCCTGGTGGGCGCGCAGCATCCGCCGCCGGACAGCGGGGCGCCGAGCCCGGAACTGCGTCCCGACTGGCTGCGGCGCCCGTTCGAGGACCCGACGTTGGTCACGCATCAGGCGGCGCTCCCGGAGCCGCCTGCGCTGCGCAGCACCGGTCTGACCGACCTCACGGAAGACCTGCTGGCGGAGGATCCGCGCTGGTGGGACGTGGTGCGGACTCAGGCGTTCCTCGACTCCCTGTCCCCGGTCCAAGCGGCCCGGGTGCGGGCCCTCCAGCGGGCTGCCGGGGTGAGCCGTCGCACGGCCTACCGGCGGACCCGGCGGGGGGTGGCCGTGTGGGAGGTGCGAGCCGACGACATCTCGGGGTGCTTGCGGACGGCACGCGGCGGATCGTCGAAGCAGGCGGTCGTCGAGCTCGGTGGCGGACAGGCCAGGGTGCGGTGGATGACGCCCCGCGAATACGCGCGGCTCATGGGCGCCGACGACTACGACTTGTCCGGGGCGCGCACGAACCAGGCGCTGTACGGGTTCGGTGACGCGGTGGCCGCGCCCGTCGTCGCATGGCTTGCCACGCACTACCTGCGCCCGTTGGTGGAGCAGACGGCGTCGCGGATGACGCCGCAGGTGGTGGGCGCCGCCCGCTGAGTGTCAGGGCCTCGGCGGGGCCTGAGGCTCGTAGACGAATTCCTCGACGGTGGCGCGGGCGGAGCTGGGCCCGAGGGCTCCGTCGGCGAAGACGCCCACGTGGACGCCGAGGAACCCGCCAGCCTCCTCGGTGCTGAGGAACGACCGGGCGACCTGGGCCACGGGGAGCGGCAGTGCCTGCCCGGGGACGCCGATGGCGAACGCGTAGCGGGCCTCGTCGCCGGTGACGTGCAGGGCCACCAGGGTGTCGGGCGCCGGCACGCATGCCAGCAGCTCGCTGCCGCCCGTGGTGCGGGCGACCGCGCGGACGCCGAGGGCGCCTGTGTCGTCGAGGCCCAGCGCGAGCGTGGCGAACCGGTCCTGGTGCATGAACACGACGAGCCCTGCCTGCTCACCGGCGGTGAGGCCGTCAACCCGCAGCCGGCAGACGGCGTGGAACCGCAGGTGCTGCTGGCGGCGCACGATGAGCGCGGGCGTGCCGCGCCCCTCGAGGCGCGCGGTGGAGGGGGTGAGGACCAGGGCGCCGTCCTGCGGCGCCACCAGGCGCCCGACCGGGCCCCGCAGGCTGGACCAGCCCTGCAAGGCGAGGGCGGCTCCGGGGTCGAGGGTTTCGACGCGGCCAGGCGCCGCGTCTGCCTCGTCGGGCAGGAGCACTGCGCCGACGCCTGGCGCGAGCACCGGTCCTTCGGGCGACCACTCGACCGGAACGAGGAACGTCTCGCGTCCCAGCACGTGCGTGCCCGCGACGGGCCGCACGCCCAGGACGACCGCCCACCATTGCCCGGACGGGGTGTCGACCAGGTCCGCGTGGCCGACGTTCTGGACGGGGTGCCCAGGGCCGAGGTGCCGGTGGGTGAGCAGCGGGCTGCGAGGGTCTGTGGCGTACGGGCCGGTCACGGCGCTGGCGGTCGCGGCGGTGACGGCGTGGTGGCGTTCGGTGCCACCCTCCGCCGCGAGCAGCACGTAGCGGCCGTCGTGCTTGTACAGGTGCGGGCCCTCGACCCACTGGCCGCTCAGGGCGCCGTGCCACAGCACATGCGTCTCGCCCACGAGCTGGAGCCTGGCAAGGTCGAGCTCCCGCAGCCACAGTTCGCCCGGCCCGGTGACGGCGGGCTCGGCGGCGTCGCGTGCCGCCAGGAGCCAGCAGCGCCCGTCGTCGTCGAAGAACAGCGACGGGTCGATCCCCTCGGCGTCGAGTTCCACAGGATCTGACCAGGGGCCGGCGGGATCGGTGGCGGTGACGACGAAGATGCTCGCGCCGGTGCGCTCGCGGGCGATGCCGGACACCACGTAGAACACGCCGTCGTGGTGGCGGATGGTCGACGCCCAGACACCGTCCGACAGGTCCAGGCCGTGCAAGTCCACCTGCTCCGGGCGGTCGAGGACGTGGCCGATCAGCTCCCACTCGACCAGGTCGCGGCTGCGGTGCACCGGAATGCCGGGGAAGTACCCGAAGGACGACGTGACCAGGTAGTACGTGTCGTCCACTCGGCACACCGACGGGTCGGGGTGGCACCCGGCGAGGACGGGGTTGGCGATGGCGCGCATGGGCTCAGGCGCCGAGCACTGTCGATCCGCGGACGGTGAGCCGGCAGGGCAGCAGCTCCACGCCGTGAGTCCGCTGGCCCTCGATGGCCTTGGTGAGGCGCTCGGCGGCGATGCGCCCGAGCGCCTCGAACGACATGTCGA
>JAEWEI010000419.1 GCA_023389545.1 Actinomycetes bacterium
CTCGTCTGCTACCTGCCCGTCGGCTCCGAGGCCGCCGCGAAGTTCTACGCCCAGTGCGCCATCGACGCGGGTGTGGCGTTCGTCAACGCGCTGCCCGTGTTCATCGCCTCCGACCCCGAGTGGGCCGCGAAGTTCGAGGCCGCTGGCGTCCCGATCGTCGGCGACGACATCAAGTCGCAGGTCGGCGCGACCATCACGCACCGCGTGCTCGCCCGCCTCTTCGAGGACCGCGGCGTCATCCTGGACCGCACGTACCAGCTGAACGTCGGCGGCAACATGGACTTCAAGAACATGCTCGAGCGCGAGCGCCTGGAGTCCAAGAAGGTCTCCAAGACGCAGGCCGTCACCTCCAACCTGTCGGGCCCGCTCGGCGGCAAGAAGGAAGACCGCAACGTCCACATCGGCCCGTCGGACTACGTCGCCTGGCTCGACGACCGCAAGTGGGCGTACGTGCGCCTCGAGGGCCGCGCGTTCGGCGAGGTTCCCCTGAACCTGGAGTACAAGCTCGAGGTCTGGGACTCCCCCAACTCGGCCGGCATCATCATCGACGCCGTGCGCGCCGCGAAGATCGCCAAGGACCGCGGCGTCGGCGGCCCCATCCTCTCCGCGTCGACGTACTTCATGAAGTCGCCGCCGGTGCAGATGGAGGACACGGCTGGCCGCGCCCAGCTCGAGGCCTTCATCCGCGGCGAGGTCGAGCGCTGACCTGAGCTGCTGCTCATCGACGAAAGCCCCGGCGCCCCCCCCGCGCCGGGGCTTTCGTCCTGCCTGGGCCCGCTCCCACTGGCGCGACCACGCCGCGCCCCGCGCCGAGCGGCCTTCCGTCCCAGGCCCGCCTGACACGTCCGGGCTACGTTGGCCAGGAGCCACCCGCCCCACCGCTGAACGTCGAGGTTCGTCATGCCGCTGCCCCCGCTCGTCGAGCCCGCCCCCGTGCTGTCCACCGCGGAGCTTGAGCGCTACGCGCGCCACGCGGTGCTGCCGGGCATCGGACTGGCCGGCCAGCGCCGGCTGAAGAACGCGAAGGTGCTGGTCGTGGGCGCCGGGGGCCTCGGGTCGCCCGTGCTGCTGTACCTGGCCGCCGCCGGGGTCGGCACCATCGGCGTCATCGACCATGACGTGGTGGAGACGTCCAACCTGCAACGGCAGGTCATCCACGGCGGCAGCGACGTCGGGCGCAGCAAGGTGGAGAGCGCCCGGTCGGCGGTGCTGGACGTGAACCCGCACGTGCACGTGCGGGCCCATGAGCTGCGGCTGGACGCCTCCAACGCGCTGGAGGTGCTGCGCGGCTACGACGTGGTGGTGGACGGCGCCGACAACTTCGCCACCCGCTACCTGGTGGGCGACGCCTGCGAGATGCTCGGGCTGCCGTGCGTGTGGGGCTCGATCTTCCGCTTCGACGGCCAGGTGTCCGTGTTCTGGTCCGATCCGCCCACCACGTCCGGCTACCCGGCTGTGCGGTACCGCGACGTCTTCCCGAACCCGCCGGCGCCTGGCACCGTGCCGTCCTGCGCCGAGGGCGGCGTGCTGGGGGTGCTGTGCGGGGCGATCGGATCGGCGATGGCCAATGAGGTGGTCAAGCTGGTCACCGGAACCGGCGAGCCGCTGCTCGGCCGCCTGCTGGTGCACGACGCCCTGGCCGCGCGCTGGCGCGAGGTGCCGGTCGCTGCCGACCCGCTCGGCGAGCCCGTCACGGCCCTGACCGACCTGGACGCGGCATGCGCGCTGCCCGACGACCCCGCCGAGCAGCTCCCCGGCATCAGCGTGCGGGCCCTCGCGGAGCGGCTCGCGGCCCGCGACCTCGGCGAGGACGACTTCGACCTGATCGACGTCCGCGAGCCCGCGGAGCATGAGCTCGTCGCCATCCCCGGCGCACGGCTGATCCCCCGCGGGCGGTTCCTCGACGGCTCGGCGCTGGCCGAGCTGTCCGCCGATCGGCCGCTCGTCCTGCACTGCAAGTCGGGCGCCCGCTCCACGGAGGTGCTGGCCCTGGTGCTCGCCGCCGGCTACGACGCGGTGCAGCTCACCGGCGGCGTGCTCGCCTGGGTGGACGAGATCGAGCCGGCGAAGCCGCGGTACTGACGCAGCCGTCAGCCGCGGCGCCAGGTCCCGCTGCGGCCCCCGGTCTTCTCCTCGACCTGGATGTCGGTGATGACCGCCGCGCGGTCCACGGCCTTGACCATGTCGACCATCGCGAGCCCGGCGGCGGCGACACAGGTCAGCGCCTCCATCTCGACGCCCGTGCGGTCGGCCGTGCGGACCGTCGCCACGATGCCGACCCCCTCGTCGGTCACCTCGAGGTCGACTGTGACGCCGTGGATCGCGATCGGGTGGCACAGCGGCACCAGGTCGGGCGTGCGCTTGGCAGCCTGGATGCCGGCGATGCGGGCGACCGCCAGCGCGTCGCCCTTCGGGACGCCCTCGCCCCGCAGCAGCCCGATCACCGTGGGCGTGGTGCGGACGAACCCGCTGGCCGTGGCGCTGCGCACCGTGACGTCCTTGGCGCTCACGTCGACCATGCGGGCGGCGCCGCGGGAGTCCACGTGGGTCAGGTGGGTGCGGTCCTCGGTCATCTCTGGTCCCTTCGTCACAGGGCACGGGCCTCGCCGTGTCCCGTCGCCGAGGCTAGTCGTCGGCTTCTGCCTCGACCCCGGGGCCTAGGTCATGGGTTCGGGACAGACGTCCCGCCTAGTCTCGCGTCATGACCCAGGTACTCGCTGAGCAGGTTGACGCGCGCCCCGCGACGGGTGGCCTGGTGGACCGACACGGCAGGACGGCCACGGACCTGCGGGTCTCGCTCACCGACCGCTGCAACCTGCGCTGCACCTACTGCATGCCGGCCGAGGGGCAGGAGTGGCTCCCCGACAGCCACGTGCTCACCGACGACGAGATGATCCGCCTCATCACCATCGCCGTGGAGCGGCTCGGGGTGCGGGAGGTGCGCTTCACCGGCGGCGAGCCGCTGCTGCGACGGGGCCTGGAGAAGCTGATCTCCGCGACGACGGGCCTGCGCACTGCCGACGGGCACACCCCGGAGACCTCGATCACCACCAACGGGCTGGGCCTCGCGCACCGCGCCGAGGGCCTCGTCGCCGCCGGGCTGACCCGCGCGAACGTGTCCCTGGACACCCTGGACCGGGCCCGGTACGCCGCGATCACGCGCCGCGACCGCCTGCCCGCCGTGCTCGCCGGGCTCGAGGCCGGGCGCCGTGCCGGGCTCGCCCCCATCAAGGTCAACACCGTGCTCATGCGCGGCGTCAACGACGACGAGGCGGCATCGCTGCTGCGCTGGTCGCTGGACAACGGGTACCGCCTGCGGTTCATCGAGCAGATGCCGCTGGGACCGCGGGAGTCCTGGGATCGCGCCGAGATGGTGACCGCTGCGGAGATCCTCGACAAGCTCACCGCCGCTTTCGACCTGACGGAGCTGCCCGGCGCGGCGCGCGGCGCGGCCCCCGCCCAGACATGGTCGGTGGACGGCGGCGGGCCGGACGGCTCCTGGGACGTGGGCATCGTCGCGTCCGTCACGAAGCCGTTCTGCGGCTCGTGCGACAGGGTGCGGCTGACCTCGGACGGCCGGCTGCGCAACTGCCTGTTCGCGCTCCGGGAGACCAACCTGCTGGAGCTGATGCGCTCCGGCATCGACGATGCGAGCCTGGCGGACGTGTGGCGCACCGCGATGTGGGGCAAGAGCGCGCAACATGGCATCGAGTCCGACGGGTTCGTGCAGCCGCGCCGCCCGATGAGCGCGATCGGAGGATGAGAGATGAGTGAGCTCATGACGGGGACCGTGCGGGTGAAGGTCCGCTACTTCGCCGGGGCCGGCGCTGCCGCGAAGGTCGACGAGGAGGTCGTGGAGGTCTCCGACAGCGCGCAGGTGTCCGACGTGCTCGACGTCGTGGGCCAGCAGCGTGGTGCCGACCTGGTCCGGGTGATCGCGGCGAGCAGCGTGCTCGTCGACGGCGTGCCGGATCGGGAGCGCGGCCGCGCGGTGCGGGACGGGCTGCAGATCGACGTGCTGCCGCCCTTCGCCGGCGGCTGAGCCGGGCCGTCAGGGGCGGGCGGGCGACCCCTCAGGGGGGCGACCCCTCAGGGGTGGGCGACCCCTCAGGGGCGGGCGACCCCTCAGGGGCAGGCGACCCATTCGTCGCCGCCGTCGGCCAGCACCTGGCGCTTCCACACCGGCAGGTGGTGCTTGACCTCGTCGACGAGCAGGGCCGCCGCGGCGAACGCCTCGGCGCGGTGCGCGGAGGACACGGCCACCGCCAGGGCGCACTCCCCCACGGCGAGGACGCCGATGCGGTGCGAGACGGCCACGGCGTCGACGTCGCAGCGCGCGGTGACGTCGGCGACGACACGCGCGAGCACCTCGCCGGCGGAGGGATGGGCCACGTACTCGATCGAGGTGACGCCGCGCCCGCCGTCGTGGTCGCGCACGTCGCCGGAGAAGGTGACGACGGCGCCGGCCTGCGCGCATGCCACGGCGTCGGCATGGGCGGCGACGCTCAGCGGGGCGTCGGTGACCTCGGCGCGCACCACGCGGCGCGCTGCGGGGTGCAGGCGCGAGGTGTCGCGCTCCGCGGGCGCGGGGGGCGCGTCGGGCGCGAGCGCGGGGTGGTCCTGGGTGGGGTCAGGACGGCCGGGCTCGGTCACCGTGTCGTGCTGCGTCATGGCCTCAGCCTAGGCACGAAGTCCTTCGGCGCTGTGGGACCTCGGGCGGCGGCGCCTTGCCCGGATGGCAGGCCTCGCGAACGGGGCGCGACACATTCACACGGCGAATACCGTGTGAGGAAAAGCAATTCGTCCCACGAATATCATTAGACAATGAGTGTGTTGCTCAATTCGGGAGAGGGACTTTAGACCCCCTGGATAATTCAATCGGCCATCACACTCCAATCACCAACATCATGTGCACGCCGCGAATGTGACGCCCCCGTCGACGTGGGCGTCCGCCGGAAGGATTGACGATGACCGACACGGCCACCCCCAGGCCCACACTCCTCGGGGCGCCCGTGCCCCGACGCTCCTTCATGAAGTGGAGTGCCGCCGCGGGCGGCGCCGCCACAGCCGTGGGCATCGGCGCCCACTACGGACTGATCCCCCTGCCTTCCGCCTCTGCTGAGCCCGCCGCCGACGGCACAGGCGAGAAGGTCGTCTGGAGCTCGTGCAACGTCAACTGCGGCTCCCGCTGCCCGCTGCTGATGACAGTCGTCGACGGCGCCATCACCCGCGTCGACGCCGACCCAACGGGTGACGACGAGCTCGGCAGCCAGCAGATCCGCGCCTGCGTGCGCGGCCGGTCCATCCGCCAGCGCATCTACAACCCCGACCGCCTCAAGCACCCCATGAAGAGGGTCGGCAAGCGCGGGGCGGGCGAGTTCGAGCAGATCACCTGGGAAGAGGCCTTCGACACGATCGCGGAGTCCCTCAAGAAGACGCTCGACGACTACGGCAACGAGGCCGTCTACGTGCAGTACGGCTCGGGCACCACGGGTGCGAACGCCTCCGGTGGCACCTCCGTCTCACGCCTGATGAACCTGCTCGGCGGGAGCCTCGGGTACTACGGCACCTACTCGACGTCGCAGATCAACGGAGCCACGCCGTACACCTACGGCGTCGAGCGCGAGCTCAACAACTCGTTCAACGACGCGGTCAACACCAAGCTGCTCGTGCTGTGGGGCAACAACCCCCACGAGACACGCATGAGCGGCGGCGGCGAGCTCTACATCGCCCAGCAGGCCAAGGAGATCGGCGGCGCCAAGGTCATCGTGATCGACCCGCGCCAGTCCGACACGGCCGTGACAATGGCCGACGAGTGGGTGCCACTGCGCCCGGGCACCGACGGCGCTCTGGTGGCGGGCATGGCCCACGTCATGGTCACCGAGAACCTGCACGACCAGGCGTTCCTCGACACCTACTGCCTCGGCTTCGACGAGGAGCACCTGCCCGAGAGCGCCAAGCCGGGCAGTTCCTACAAGGCGTACCTGCTGGGCGACGGCCCCGACGGAGTCGAGAAGACCCCCGAGTGGGCGGCGCCCATCACCGGCGTCCCGGCCGCGACCATCCGCCGTCTCGCCCGCGAGATCGCCCAGGCCACACCCTGTGCGATCGTGCAGGGCTGGGGACCGCAGCGTCACGCGAACGGTGAGGCCACGGTCCGGGCCATCTACGTGCTGGCGGCGATGACCGGCAACGTGGGGCTCTCCGGCGGCGGCCTCGGGGCCCGCGAGGGCAACTACTCGATGGCGACCGCGCGCTTCCCGGGCGGCACGAACCCCGTCACCACGAAGATCTCCTGCTTCACGTGGACCGACGCGATCGAGCGCGGCCCAGAGATGACGAAGCTGGCCGACGGTGTGCGCGGCAAGGACAAGCTCGACGTCCCGATCAAGTTCCTGTGGAACCACGCGAGCAACACGTTGATCAACCAGCACTCGGACATCAACCGGACCGCCAAGCTGCTCGAGGACGACTCGCTGTGCGAGATGATCGTCGTGATCGACAACCAGCTGTGCGCGTCCGCGAAGTTCGCCGACATCCTGCTGCCCGACGTCTCGAACGCCGAGCTGACCGACCTCATCCCCAGCGGCTATTCGGGCGACCTGGCGTACGCAATCCTTGCGCAGAAGGCGATCGAGCCGCTCTTCGACTGCCGCTCGACCTACGAGATCTGCACCGAGATCGCGGACCGCATGGGGATCAAGGACGAGTTCACCGAGGGCAGGACCCTCGACGAGTGGGTCGAGAAACTCGTGGCCGACAGCCAGAAGGCTGTCGAGGGGTTCCCGAGCTACGACGAGCTGGCCGCCAAGGGCATCTGGCGCAAGGCCAACCCGGCGGGCTTCACCGTCGGGCTGAAGAAGTTCCGTGAGGACCCGGTGGCGAACCCGCTGAAGACGCCGTCGGGCAAGATCGAGATCTACTCGGAGCGCCTGCAGGAGATCGCGGACACCTGGGAGGGCGTCGACGGCCAGATCCCGGCGATCCCCGCGTACGTCCCGTCCTGGGAGGGCCACAGCGACCCGCTGGCCAGCACATACCCGCTGCAGATGATCGGGCACCACTACAAGTCGAGGACGCACTCCAGCTACGGGAACGTCGCCTGGCTCAAGGAGGCGCACCCGCAGGTGGTGTGGGTCAACCCGGCCGACGCCCAGGCGAGGGGCATTGAGAACGACGACGTGGTGCACGTCTTCAACGACCGCGGCCGCATCGAGCTGCTGGCTCGCGTGACTCCCCGGATCGCGCCCGGAGTCCTGTCCGTCCCGCAGGGGGCCTGGTATTCCCCGGACGAGAAGGGCGTGGACAAGGGCGGAAGCACGAACACCTTGACGTCGTGGCGGCCGTCACCGCTGTCCAAGGGCAACCCGCAGCACACCAACCTCGTGCAGATTGAGAAGGCCTGACCATGGCGAAGCAACTGGGCTTCTATTTCGACCAGACCCTGTGCACCGGGTGCAAGGCCTGCCAGGTCGCGTGCAAGGA
>JAEWEI010000006.1 GCA_023389545.1 Actinomycetes bacterium
TCGCGCCCTGCAGCAGCGCCGACAAGTCCATCCCGAAGTTGCCCATCACCCAGATGGTCATGATGCCCGCGCCGGCGATGAGCAGCACCGCCTTGATGATCTGCACCCACGTGGTGCCCTTCATCCCCCCGACCAGCACGTACAGGATCATCAACGCGCCCACCACGGCGATCACCACGCCCTGGCCCGCGACGCCGTCGATGCCCAGCAGCAGCGCCACCAGCCCGCCCGCGCCGGCCATCTGCGCCAGCAGGTAGAAGAACACCACCGTGAGGGTGGCCAACGCCGCTGCCATCCGCACCGGGCGCTGCTTGAGCCGGAAGGACAGCACGTCCGCCATCGTGAACTTGCCGGTGTTCCGCATCAGCTCGGCGACCAGCAGCAGCGCCACCAGCCACGCCACCAGGAAGCCGATCGAGTACAGGAACCCGTCATAGCCATTGACCGCGATGGCCCCGCAGATGCCGAGGAAGCTCGCCGCCGACAGGTAGTCGCCAGCGATCGCCGTGCCGTTCTGCGGCCCGGTGAAGGAGCGGCCCGCCGCGTAGTAGTCGGCCGCGCTGCGGTTCGTCTTCGAGGCGCGGAACACCACCACGAGCGTCACCACGACGAACGCCAAGAAGATGCCGATGTTGACGGCCGGCTCGCCGACCTGGGCGGACTCCACAGCCGCCGCGACCCGGGCGCTCACGCGAGCGTCCCGTCTTCGATCTCACGGCGGAGCTCGTCGGCCACCGGGTCCTGGTGCTTGTTCGCCCAGTTGGCGTACACCATCGTGATCACGAAGGTGGACACGAACTGGCCGAGCCCGAACAACAGGCCGACGGTGATGTTGCCGGAGACGCGGATGCTCATGAAGTCATGGGCGTAGTCGGCAAGGAGGACGTAAAGCAGGTACCAGGCGAGGAAGAACGCGGTCATGGGGAAGACGAACCGGCGGAACCGCCGCCGCAGCGCCTGGAACTCCGGCGAGCGTTGCACCCGTTCGTAGTCGGTCTCATGCTGCTGGGCCACCTCGGACATCGTGCCTCCGTGGGTCGTGGCGGCCCCGTTGCCGCCGCGACCCACTGTGACGCACACCACGCCACGAAGTCACGTATTTGACCCCGAATACGACAAACGCGCGAACAAATTCACGCGAAACGCCCGCGGCGTGTGTCGTTAGTGCCCGGCCTCGTGCCAGCTCGCGCCAACCCCCACCGACACGTCCAAGGGCACGTCGAGCGCCGCGGCGGCTCCCATCTGCTCCCGGACCACGGCCTCGACCTCGTCGCGCTCCCCCGGGGCGACTTCGAGCACCAATTCGTCATGCACCTGCAGCAGCAGCCGCGAGCGCAGCCCGCGCCGGGCGATCTCGCGCTCGACACCGAGCATCGCCACCTTGATGAGATCGGCAGCGCTGCCCTGGATGGGGGCGTTGAGCGCCATCCGCTCCGCCATCTCGCGGCGTTGGCGGTTGTCGCTGGAGAGGTCCGGCAGGTAGCGCCGGCGGCCCATGAGCGTCGCCGTGAAGCCGGTGGCCCGGGCCTCGTCGACCACGCCGGTCAGGTACTGGCGCACGCCGCCGAAGCGGGAGAAGTAGTCCTCCATCAGCCGGGCCGCCTCGCCCACCTCGATATTGAGCTGCTTGGAGAGGCCGAATGACGACAGTCCGTAGGCCAGTCCGTAGCTCATCGCCTTGATCTTGGAGCGCATCGCCGGCGTGACCTGGTCGGTGGGCACGGAGAACACCCGGGAGCCGACGTAGTTGTGCAGGTCCTCGCCCGAGCGGAAGGCGTCGATGAGGCCCTCGTCGCCGGACAGGTGCGCCATGATGCGCATCTCGATCTGCGAGTAGTCGGCGGTCAGCAGCGTCTCGTAGCCCTCGCCCACCACGAACGCGCGGCGGATCTGCCGGCCCGCCTCGGTGCGGATCGGGATGTTCTGCAGGTTCGGGTCCGTCGAGGACAGGCGCCCGGTCGCGGCGATGGTCTGCTGGAACGTGGTGTGGATGCGCCCGTCGTCGGCAACCGAGCGCAGCAGCCCCTCGACAGTTTGGCGCAACCGGATCGCGTCGCGGTGGGCCAGCAGATGCGCGAGGAACGGATGCTCGGTGCGGGCGTACAGGTCGGCGAGGCTCGCCGCGTCGGTGGTGTAACCCGTCTTGATCTTCTTGGTCTTCGGCATGCCGAGCTGGTCGAACAGCACCTCCTGGAGCTGCTTCGGCGAGCCGAGGTTCACCTCCCGGCCGATCACGTCGTACGCCTCGGTGGCGGCGGTCTGCACCTGCGCGTCGAAGAGCTTCTCCAGCTCGCGCAGGTAGTCGACGTCGGCGGCGATCCCCCGGTGCTCCATGGCGGCGAGGACGTCCTCGAGCGGCAGCTCCAGCCGGGTGAGCAGCTCGCTCGCCCCCCGGTCGGCCAGCGCGTCGGACAGCACCCCGGAGAGCTCGCCGACCGCCGCCGCGCGCTCTGCAGCGCGCTGGTGCTCGTCAGAGCCGTCGATCTCGAGGTCGAGGGCGCCCTGCGCGCCGGCGGCGGCCGCCCCGGACGCGAGCTCACGGTGCAGGTACCTCACCGTGAGCGAGGGCAGGTCATACGAGCGCTGGTCGGGGTGGCACAGGTAGGCGGCCACCTCCGTGTCGAACACGACGCCCGCGAGCGGCAGGCCGCGCCCGGTGAGGGCGTGCCAGGCGGACTTCGCCCCGTGCACGGCCTTGGGCGCCGAGGCGTCGGCGAGCCACGCGGCGAGCGCTGCCTCATCCGCCGGGTCGATGGCGGTCAGGTCCAGCGAGACGGCGGCGGCGCCGTCGTCGGCGATCGCCAGGCCCCACGCGTCGCCGCTCCCGGGCCGCACCGTGCCGCGCACATCGAGGCCGAGGACCCGGCCCGCGCGGGCGGCGAGCCAGCCGCCCAGCCCGCCCGGCGCCAACTCCGTGACGTCGACGGGCTCGCCCGCCTCAACCGGCGCCGCGGCCTCGCCGGGCATGGCCGCGAACAGCCGCTCGCGCAGCGCGGTGAACTGCAACGAGTCGAACACCCGGTGCATGGCCTCGCGGTCCCACGGCTGCACCGCCAAGTCGGCGGGGCCGAGCGGCAGCTCGAGGTCCGTCAGCAGGTGGTTGAGCTCGCGGTTGAGCACCACCTGGTCGAGGTGGGCCCGCAAGCTCTCCCCCGCCTTGCCCTTGATCGTGGGGGCCGCGGCGATGATGCCCTCGAGGCCGCCGTAGGCGGTGATCCACTTGGCGGCGGTCTTGGGCCCGACGCCGGGGACGCCCGGCAGGTTGTCGCTGGTCTCGCCGACGAGAGCCGCGAGGTCGGAGTACTGGCCCGGGTCCACGCCGTACTTGGCGCGCACCGCCTCAGGGGTCATCCGGGTCAGCTCGGAGACGCCCCGGATCGGGTAGAGCAGCGTCACGTCCTCGTTGACGAGCTGGAACGCGTCGCGGTCACCCGAGCAGATGAGCACCTGCATGCCCGCCGCGCGCGCCTGCGTCGCGAGGGTCGCCAGCACGTCGTCCGCCTCGTAGTTCTCCCGCTCGATGACCGGGACGCGCATGGTCTCCAGCACCTCGCGGATCAGCGGGACCTGGCCGCGGAACGGCTGCGGCGTCTCGTCGCGGGTCCCCTTGTACGCCGGGTACCGCTCGGTGCGGAACGTGGTGCGGCCCAAGTCGAACGCGACGGCGAGGTGGGTGGGCTGCTCGTCCGCGAGGATCTTGGTGAGCATCGACGTGAAGCCGTACACGGCGTTGGTGGGCTGGCCCGTCGAGGTGGAGAAGTTCTCCACCGGGAGCGCGAAGTAGGCCCGGTAGGCCATCGAGTGCCCGTCGATGAGCAGCAGGCGCGCGGGCGCGCTGGCTCCGGAGGGGGTCGCCGCGGGGGGCTTGGGGGCGGTCGGCTGGTCGTCGGCTGGCTGAACGTCGCTCACGGGTGCCAACCTATCTGTCATGTCTGACGATGCCGCGCCGCTGACCTTTCCCGGGACCCTCATCGAGCGGATGGGCATCACGATCCTCGAGGTCGGGCCCGAGCGGGCTGTGGGCACGATGCCCGTCGAGGGCAACACCCAGCCCTACGGCCTGCTGCACGGCGGCGCGTCCGCCGTGCTCGCCGAGACCCTGGGCTCGCTGGCCGCCGCGGCCCACGCCGGCGAGGGCCGCATCGCGGTGGGAATCGAGCTCAACGCGACCCACCATCGGGGCGCCACGTCGGGGACGGTGACGGGGACAGCGCGCGCGCTGCACCTCGGCTCGCGGGTCGCGAGCTACGAGATCGTGGTGGAGGACTCCGAGTCGCGCAGGGTGTGCACGGCCCGGTTGACCTGCATGGTGATGGCGGCGCGGGACCGCTGACCGGCCGCGGGCTGCGCGCCGCGCGGGTCGCCCAGCTCGCCCCGCGCAGCCGCGCGCACCTGGCGGCGTCGGGCGATCAGGTCCTCCAGTCCGCGCCCTGAGGCCCGTCGCGACTGCGCCCCGGCGGTCTCGCCGACCAAGCGGCGCTGCAGGGCGCTGGTGCTCACCACGCGGTGCGCGGCGGCCGGCGCGAACCCGAGCCGCACGAAGAACCGCTGCATACCCCGGGCGCCGGGCAAGGGCGCCGCGTACACCTCGGTGGCGCCGCCGAGCTCTGCCACCTCCAGCGCGCCCGACATGAGTGCGTGGCCCAGGCCGCGCCGGCGGGCGCGCGGGGCCACGTAGATCGCCTCGAGGTTGAGGCTGACGAGGTCGGTGAACGGGCCGGGCCCGACGAGTTGGCCGAGCAGCAGGCCCACGGGCTCGCCATCGAGCAGCCCCACGAGGAGCTGGCCCCCGGGTGAGGCGAGGAGCGCGCCGAGCTGGCCCCGCAACCGGTCGCCGTCATCACTGCACAGCTGCGCGCCCATCGTGGACTCGCTGCGCGCCGCGAGGCAGAGCTCGACGAGCGCGGGAAGGTCCCCTGGCTCCGCGGGTCGCACCTGCGCACCTGCTCGCACTGGCGTCGGCCTCCCGTCTGAACTCGTCCGAACGGGGTCGGCACCCCGTCGCGCGCCCTGATCATGACAAAGGCGAGGACGCCGTGCCTAGTCGATCGTCCGAGCGGTTCGACGCCACCCGCGCGCCACGCGGATAATCACCCCAAATAGTGAATGATGACCGGTTCGTCCCGCATACTGTCGCGCTGTGCGTAATGCGGCCGACACAATCCGCTCTTAGTCTCCTCCCCACTCGGAGCCTGGCTCCGTGCGGCGCCACACCGAGGACGGCGATGCGCCACAGACCGTGAACCACCGATCGAGCCGACCGGACGGAGGTCCCAGTGCGCCGAGCCGCGTCACCGGACCACATCACCAGCTCGCGCACGCACAGGGAACGCCACGCACGGCGCGCTCTCGTCCCACTGCTGACCGTGCTGCTCAGCCTCCTGGCCGCGCTGCTGGCGGCACTCCCGGCGCAGGCAGCGGCGCAGGCATGCGCGGCCGATCCCGCGACGGGGTGCATCGGCGGGACCATCCGCACAGCCGCTGGCGAGCCCGCCCCCGGGATCGGCCTCACGGTGTCCGGGCAGGGCGCGAGCCTCGAGGCCGTCACGGGGGCCGACGGCCGCTGGTCCACGCCGGTGACGACGGCGGGCGACTACGAGGTCCTACTCGACGTCACCACGCTCCCGGCCGGGGAGACGCTGCGCGACCCGGCGGCCAATCCGCGCACGGTCACCGTCCGGCTCGGCGCCAGCGTCGGCGCGCTGTTCCCGCTGGGCGCGCCGGCCGGCGGCGGCGGGGGGCAGGCGGAGAGCACCACGAGCGCCACCGCGGAGCCCGGCACGGACCCGGCGGTGACGACGCCGGACAGCGGCAAGCCGAGCAGCATCACCGCGCAGCGCGTCGCCCAGCAGACAGTCAACGGGATCGTCTTCGGACTTCTGCTGGCTCTCGCCTCGGTGGGCCTGTCCCTGATCTACGGCACCACCGGGCTGAGCAACTTCGCCCACGGCGAGCAAGTCACCCTCGGGGCCCTGCTCGCCTACGTCGGCTGCCAGCTGCTCGACCTGCCGCTGCTCGTCTCCGGCATCGCGGCCGTGCTGCTGGGGGCCGCGTCGGGGTGGCTGCAGGACGCCGGAATCTGGCATCCGCTGCGCAGGCGCCGAGTCGGCACCACCCAGCAGATGATCGTCACGATCGGCCTGGCGATGGCGCTGCAGTACACGTACCAGTTCTTCTTCGGCGGCAGCCCGCTGCGCATCGTCACCGCGAACCCGAAGCCGGTGCGCATCGGCGGGATGCTGTTCACGCAGCAGTCGCTGACCTCCGCGGGCATCGCGATCATCGCGATCGGCGCAGTGGCCTTCTTCCTGGTGCGGACCCGCACCGGGCGGGCGACCCGGGCCGTCTCGGACAACCCGGCACTCGCCGCGGCATCCGGCATCACCGTCGAGCGGATCATCCGGATCGTGTGGACCTTGGGCGCGGGGCTCGCCGCGCTGGGCGGGGTGCTGCTGGGCCTGTACTTCAACGCGACGAACTGGAACATGGGCGGCGCGATCCTGCTGCTGATGTTCGCCGCGGTCACCCTGGGCGGGCTCGGCACCGCGTGGGGCGCCCTGGTGGGCTCGCTCGTCATCGGCCTCGTCGTCGAGCTATCGACGTTCGTCATCCCGAGCGACATGCGCTACGCGGGCGCGCTCGTCATCCTCATCCTCGTCCTGCTCGTCCGGCCCCAGGGCATCCTGGGCCGCGCCGAGCGCATCGGCTGACGGAGGCCACGCATGGACTGGCAGCAGATCCTCACCAACGTCGCCGGCGAGATCATCGCCCCGACCACCGCGGCGTACGCGCTGGCGGCGATCGGCCTCAACGTGCACTTCGGCATGACCGGGCTGCTGAACTTCGGGCAGGCCGGGTTCATGCTCCTCGGCGCCTACGGCTACGCCATCGCGTCCATCGCGGGTTGGCCCGTGTGGGCGGCGTTCCTCGTCGCGCTGGCCTGCGCTGTGGTCTTCGCGCTGATCCTCGGCGTGCCGACGCTCAAGCTGCGGGGCGACTACCTGGCGATCGTCACGATCGCCGCCGCGGAGATCATCCGCATGATCGGTCGTTCCACGTCGATGACGGCCGTCACCGGCGGGAACGCGGGCCTCGCCGGCGACGGCTTCAAGGGGTCCTTCCAAGACCTGTCTCCCCTACCGGACGGGAGCTTCGCGATCGGGCCCTGGTCCTACTCCACCAACCTCTCCAACAGCTGGTGGGTGCGCATCGTCGGGTGGGCGCTCGTGGCCCTCGCCTGCTTCCTGGTGTGGCGGTGGATGAGGAGCCCATGGGGCCGGGTGCTCAAGGGCATCCGCGAGGACGAGGACGCGGTCCGCTCGCTCGGCAAGAACGTCTACGCCTACAAGATGCAGGCGCTCGTCCTCGGCGGCGCGATCGGCGCGGTGGCGGGCATCGTGTACGTGCTGCCACGAGCCGTCCAACCGGACTCGATGGGCCGCCCCATGACCTTCTATGTCTGGACGATCCTGCTGCTGGGCGGCGCCGCCACGGTGTTCGGACCGGTGCTCGGGTCGATCCTGCTGTGGACCACGCTCATGCTGATCAAGACGGTGCTGCGCGACGTGGTGCCCACGACGGTGCTGCGCACCGAGCAGATCGAGATGCTCGGCTGGGTGCTGGTCGGCGTGACCCTCATGCTCCTGGTGATCTTCCGACCACAAGGAATCCTCGGCGACCGCAAGGAGCTGGCGATCGATGTCCGCTGACACCCCTCCCGGCCGGGCCGCCGCCCGCCTCGCCCTCGCGGACGTCGAGCGCGTCCCCGGCGCCGCGAAGCCCGACCCGATCCTGAGCGCACAGGATGTGACCCGGGCGTTCGGCGGCATGACGGCCGTCGACGTGGACCGCTTGGAGGTGCAGCGTGGCGCGATCACCGCGCTGATCGGCCCCAACGGCGCCGGCAAGACGACGCTGTTCAACCTGCTCACCGGATTCGACCGGCCGGACTCCGGAACGTGGTCCTTCGAGGGGCGCTCGCTCGCACGCGTGCCCGCCGCGAAGGTCGCCCAGGCCGGCATGGTCCGCACCTTCCAGCTCACCAAGGCGCTGTCCCGCATGACGGTGCTGGAGAACATGCGCCTGGGGGCCACCGACCAGGGCGGGGAGAACCTGTTCGTGGCGCTGGCGCCCGCGCTGTGGCGGAAGCGCGAGGCGCAGATCACCGAGCAGGCGCTCGAGCTGCTCGAGCGGTTCCGACTGCTGGAGAAGAAGGACGACTTCGCGGGGAGCCTGTCGGGTGGGCAGCGCAAGCTGCTGGAGATGGCCCGCGCCCTCATGAGCAAGCCCACGATGGTGATGCTGGACGAGCCGATGGCCGGCGTGAACCCGGCCCTTACCCAGTCGCTGCTGGGCCACATCCAGGCGCTGCGCGACGAGGGGACCACCGTGCTGTTCGTCGAGCACGACATGCACATGGTGCGGCACATCTCCGACTGGGTGGTGGTGATGGCCGAGGGCCGCATCGTCGCCGAGGGCCCACCCGAGTCCGTCATGCGGGAGCAGGCCGTCATCGACGCCTACCTGGGCGCGCACCACGACACCGACCTGGGCGACGACCGCCTGCTCGAGGACGACGTCACCGAACAGCTCGAGGCAGAGGCCCAGGCCGAGGAGGAGCAGCGATGAGCACCGACCCAGGACAGGTCAGCGCCGACGTCCACCGCGGGGCGCCCGCCGGCGAGCCGCTGCTCGCCGCCACCGACCTGGTGGCCGGTTACGTCCCTGGCGTCGACATCCTGGGCGGCTGCGACCTGGTGGTGCACCCCGGCGAGCTGGTCGGCATCATCGGGCCCAACGGCGCCGGGAAGTCGACGCTCCTCAAGGCGCTGTTCGGGCTGGTGACCATCCGGTCGGGAACCGTCGTGCTCAAGGACGAGGACATCACCAACCACCGGGCCGACTCCCTGGTGCGGCGAGGAGTCGGCTTCGTGCCGCAGAACAACAACGTGTTCCCCTCGCTCACCATCGAGGAGAACCTGCAGATGGGCGTGTTCCAGGCCCCGAAGATCTTCGCTGACAGGTTCGAGTTCATCGTCGACCTTTTCCCCACGCTCGGCGACAGGCGCCGGCAGCGCGCCGGGTCCCTGTCCGGCGGGGAACGGCAGATGGTCGCGATGGCGCGCGCGCTGATGATGGACCCGTCGGTGCTGCTGCTCGACGAGCCCTCCGCCGGCCTGTCCCCCGTCCGCCAGGACGAGACGTTCATCCGCACGCGCAAGATCAACCGCGCCGGGGTGTCCGTGGTGATCGTGGAGCAGAACGCCCGCCGCTGCCTGCAGATCTGCGACCGCGCGTACGTCCTCGACCAGGGTCGCAACGCCTACTCGGGCCCGGGCCGCGAGCTCATGCACGACCCGAAGGTCATCGAGCTCTATCTGGGCACGCTGGCCACCGACGTCGAGGGCGGCGCCGAGGCCGACTGACCCCGAGCGTGAGAGAGGGCCCGGCGGGTTGACCGCCGGGCCCTCTCGCGTGGTGCTCAGCGCGTCACAGCTCGCCGAACTCCGCCTTGATCCAGGTGTACTTGTTGTCCTCGCCGTACTGGTAGATCCCAATGAACGCCGACGACGGGTCGTTCTGGTCGTTGAACGGACCAGCCCCCGAGACGGCCTTGTACGCGATCTCGTTGCCCGCCTCGAGCTCCTTGACGCCGTCCGCGAAGGAGGTGACCTCCGTGCCGCCGTTCGCCCCCGAGACGGCCGCCAGGTTCTCCTGAATGGTCGGCCCGTCCGTGGCGCCGCCCTTCACCGCGGCCAGCGCGGCCAGGATCACCGCGTCATAGGACTCCGCCGAGTAGGAGAAGTCCTTGAGGCCGCTGTCGACCTCGAGCAGGCGCTTCTGGAACGCGTCGTCCGGGAACGCCCCGGGCAAGGTGCCTTGCGCGCCCGTGAGGGTGCCGGGCGCCAGGTCGGCGCTGTAATCCGACAGGTTGCCGTCCACGAAGTACAGCTTGGAGGTGTCGAAGCCCTGCGCCACGAGCTCGGGGACGATGAGCTTGGTCTGCGCGAACGCGATGATCGCGATGGCGTCCGGGTTCGTGGCCAGCGCGCTGCTGACGATCGTGTTGAAGTTCTGCTCCGTCGGGTCGAACTCCTGCCCCGCGGCGCCGTAGGTGAGCGTCCCGCCTGCCGTCTCCACGGTGTCCTGGAGGACGTCGCGCAGGGACGTGCCGTAGTCCTCGTTGAAGACGATGGCCGCGACGTTCTGGTGCCCGTCGTTGAGGATCAAGTTCCCGAGCGACGCCCCCTGGAGCAGGTCGGACGGCGCTGTGCGGAAGTAGAACGGGTCACGGCCGGACAGGTCGGTGGCGGTGTTCGCCGGTGAGATCTGGACGATCTCCGCGTTGGTGATGTCGTCCACCACGTTGCGCGTCACCGACGAGGCCGCGGCGCCGATGATGACCTGCACGCCCTTGCCGATGAGGTCCGTGACCGACTGCGTCGCCACCTCGGCGTGATCGGCGTCCGACGAGTCGGCGTGCTCGACGACGACGTCCTGCCCGAGGACGCCGCCCGCCTCGTTGATCTCCTGGATGGCCAGGTCGACGCCAGCGATCTCCGGCGGCCCGAGGAAGGCGAGCGACCCGGTCTGCGGCAGCAGAGAGCCGATGACAAGGGCCTCCGTGCCGCCCTCGCCGCCTTCACCCGCCGACGCATCGGGGCCGGGATCGGAGGAGCATGCGGTCAGGGCGAGTGCAATGGCCCCCGCGAGGGCGGCGACTCGGATTCCATGCGACGAACGAATCATGCGTGGTACCCCTTCGGCTACGGTCCCGCCGTGCTGGAGGCAGGGCGGTTCGAACTGTGCGGGAAACCTAGCCATCCTTTGTGTCGGTTACGTGACTTGGCGTACACCCGCGCCCGTTGTGGCCTATTTGTAACCTAAGTCGCCGTGTGAAGTCACCCATGGCAGCACAAAAGCCCGGCCCTCCACGCCAATGGGGAGGTCCGGGCTCAGGGGCGGGTCACTCAGGAGCCGCTGCCACCCACCTGGTCGATGACGGCGTCGGCGACCTCGCGCATCGTCAGACGGCGGTCCATCGACGTCTTCTGGATCCACCGGAAGGACTCCGGCTCGGTCAGGCCCATCTTGGCCATGAGCAGTCCCTTGGCGCGGTCCACGCGCTTGCGGGTCTCGAACCGCTCGGCCAGGTCGGCGACCTCGGACTCGAGGGCCGAGATCTGCGCGTAGCGCGAGATCGCGATCTCGAGTGCGGGCAGCAGGTCCGCCGGGCTGAACGGCTTCACGACGTAGGCCATCGCGCCGGCGTCACGCGCCCGCTCGACGAGCTCGGTCTGCGAGAACGCGGTGAGCAGCACCACGGGGGCGACGTGCGCCTTCCCGATGCGCTCGGCCGCGGAGATTCCGTCGAGCACGGGCATCTTGACGTCCATGACGACGACGTCGGGCTTGAGCTCGAGGGCCAGCGCCACAGCGGTCTCGCCGTCACCGGCCTCCCCCACGACCTCGAAACCCGCCTCGCGGAGCGTCTCGACGACGTCCATCCGGATCAGCGCCTCGTCCTCGGCGACGACCGCGCGGCGCGCCGGGCGCGTCGGCGACGGCTCGGGCGCCTCGGGGGTGGACGGGGCGGCAGTGCCGCTCAGGTCCAGAGGGGTGCCAGCACCCTCGGTGCTGGGCGTCGTGCTCGGGGATTCCTCATTCGTGCTCACGGCGCCAGCCTAATGCCGCGCGGGCCATGGCGTGGCCGGACGGCCCCGCGACAGTGCCCGTGGTTCGCGCATGTGCGGCGGCCCTGTCGCCGTTCGGTGCGCCGAGCACGGTACTGTTCTGCGCGGGCCCCGATAGCCCAATCGGCAGAGGCGTTCGGCTCAAACCCGATCCAGTGTGGGTTCGAATCCCACTCGGGGCACTCTTCACCACGTCGCGACCACGGCGGCCAGCCCGTTGCTGTCACCGGACCAGTTCCAGTAGCCAATGTCGCTCATGCAGTTGAACTGGACCGGATCCGACGGGATCGTCCCGGACTTCGAGGAGAGCTCGACGAAAGCCTCGTCCTCAACCCAGTCCACGCCATGCTGGTCCAGGCAATCGCGCAACGCGGGGAGCAGAGCCGCAGTCCGCCGCTCCTCGAACGCGATCACGTCCGGTGAGCCGATCTGCCAGTAGCCCTCCACGAACTCCGCGTGCAGCCGGTAGCACGCGTCGGCCGCCCGTTCCACGGCGTTGCCGTTCGCGCCCACCTGGTAGGCGATCACCGTGGCGCCGTTCTGCTGCTTCGGCTGCTGAACGCTCACCGTCGCCCCCGCCTCGCGCATGCACGCGAACGCGCGCGTGAGCGACTGCTCGTACTCGTCGTACGTCACGACCCCGTCCGCGAGGACCGCGATCTGCTCCGGATCGGCGCCCGACTCGGCCGCGCCAGCCTGCGCGGCGGCCATCGGGTCCATTCGCTCACCCGGAGCGGCGAGGTTGTCGGCTGAGGCGTCTCCTTGGGCGCTCGACTCCTGGTGCGCCGACGCGGGGGCGGCGTTGTGGGGGGCGGCGTTGTGGGGGGAGCAGCCTGGCGCCATGAGCATGAGACCGACGATTGCGGCGCCGCTGACGACCCGACGTCGATCACTGCGCGCGGGACCACGCCCCGCTCCGGCAGCCCTCGTGCTGTGACGTTGGCGCATGCTCATCTCCTTGCTCGACGGCCCGGCTTCGTTGCCGGAACCCGCCGATCCTGGCACGCTCGCGCCGACTTGCGGCGTGGTGGCGGTGCGAGGATGGGCGGGTGACAGCCAGCATCGACACCAGCCCCGACGACGGTCCGCTCGCCGAGATCGGCAGGGCGGTCGCTGCCGCCGACCGGGCCGAGTCCGACCTGGAGGACGCGGTCGAGGCGGCGCTGGCCGCGGGGGCGCCCTCGGCCGCGATCAGCCGGGTGCTCGCCGGGCGCGGCTCGGCGTTGCGCGCCTCCGTCCGCGAGCTCGTGGCGGCGCTGGGGCCGACGTACGTCGCAGCGGTGGCGAAGGCCGCCAGCAAGGAACAGGTCAGCGGGTGGGCGCAGTCCCACGGCCCCTTGCCGGGGCCCGATGCCGCGCTCCGCCTACGCCTCGCACACCAGACCTGGCTGCGGGTCGCGAGCACGCAGGGCCAGGATGCGGCCCGCGCCTGGTTCCTCGGCGCGAATCCGCGTCTCGGCGGCGACTCGCCGCTGGTGGCGATCAAGAAGGACCGCAGAGCCGAGGTCACGGCGGCGGTGGACGCGCTGCTCGACGGCGAGTAGTCCTCCGGGCGCGGGGCACGCCGCTGTCGAGGCGTCGCCCCTCACGCGCCGCAGGCGGCCGTGACGTCCGCTCCGGTGAAGGGCTCACGGCCCGCCGCCCTCGTCCGCGCGGGGGCGGGCGCCGCCGTGGTGGGCTGCCCGGTGGCCGCGGTGGTGGGCCCTGCCGTGGCCGCCGT
>JAEWEI010000098.1 GCA_023389545.1 Actinomycetes bacterium
GCGGACACCCCGTGGCGGCTCGCGTCGCGCGCCAACAGGCCGAGGTCGCCGCCGCGGTCGAGGGCGAGCAACAGCTCGGGCTCGCCTGGGCCGAGGTCCACCAGCCGCACCGCCCACCGCGGGTCGACGCCCACCTGCACCTCGGAAGGGCCGCGGCGCACCACCCGCAGTCCGGGACGCAGCCGCATGCGCTCTCCTCAGATGTCGTGAGCCTGGGGCCGGCTCATCGCGGGCGCCGGGGCCCCCGGTCCGCGCCAGCTGTCGGGCGGGCCTGGCCACCCTGGCACGCCGAGCGGCCCCGGAACCGTCATCCACAGAACCTCGCGAACCCGGACACGCGCACGGGGCGCCGTCCGTGAAGGACGGCGCCCCGTGGAGGAGCTGGGCGGCTCAGGCCTTGCCGAGGATCCGGTTCAGCTTGGTGCCGCACACCGGGCAGATGCCCTTGGCCATCTTGCGGCCCGACTCGGAGACGACGACGTCACCCTCGGTCTCGCGCTTCTCCTTGCACTTCACGCAGTAGAACTCACCGGTGTACTTCTCGGCCATGACAGATCTCCTCGCGACGTCTGGTCACCGGTGGCGGTAGGCGCACGCCCGGCGGCCCGGCCGGTGCTTGGGGGACCCCTCGGCGCGAGCAGGGCCACAGTAATCCGTGTCGTTGCCCGAGAAAGGCCGTTCCCGCACGCGCGTCGCTCGCATCGCCCACCTGGAGTGTGACGAACCGCCTATCAACGCCCGCAACGGGCAGAACATGGTGAGTAGGGGCGCCCGAGGCGTCGCAACGGCTACGGTGCTGGTCGTGCAGCCGTCCAGCGAGCACCCCGCCGAGCAGGTGCGTCCCCGCGCCGGCCGCGCACCCGACGTCGGGCCTGCAGCGGCCGCGCTGTTCGACGCCCACGGCCCGGTCGAGGTGCGGCGCTCGCGCAAGCGGCTGCGGACCGTCACCGCCTACCGTGAGGGCGACCGCACGATCGTCGCGATCCCGGCGCGGTTCACGCGCGCGCAGGAGCGGGAGTGGGTGGCGCGGATGCTCGCGCGGTTGGCGAACCAGGAGCGCCGGCGCAGGCCGTCGGACGCCGAGCTGATGCAGCGCGCCGTCGAGCTGTCCACGCGCTACCTGTCGGGTCGCGCGGAGCCGGCCAGCGTGGTGTGGGCCACGAACCAGGGGCGCCGTTGGGGGTCGTGCACGCCATCCGACCGGACGATCCGGATCTCCGACCGGCTGCGCGGCATGCCCAGCTGGGTGCTCGACTACGTGCTGCTCCACGAGCTGGCGCATCTGCTGCACGCCGGCCACGGGCCCGAGTTCTGGGCCGAGCTCGACGCCTACCCGCGCACGGGCCGGGCGCGGGGGTTCCTCGAGGGCTACTCGTACGGCGAGGAGCACGCGGAGGAGCCCCGCGAGGGGAGGCCTGCGGCAGTGCCGGTGGTGGACGAGGTGGACGAGGTCGAGGACGACACCCCCGACCTGGGGGCGCACGAGCAGAACTGACGAGCCGGATCCGCGCGCGTCAGTCCTGCGGCCCTCGGCCCTCCCGCGCATCGGGGTCCTGCGCGTCGTCCGGCGCGTCGTCGGGCGCCTCGGCCGCGGACTGCGCGTCGGCGTCCGCGGCCTCGTCCTGGGCGGCCTCTCCGAAGATCTCCGCGAGCGCGCGGTCGACGTCGGCGTGCTCGTCGCTGCGCTCGGACCGGCGCCGCGCGTAGCCCTGCGGGTCGTCGAGGTCGTCGGCTGTCGGCATCAGGTCCGGGTGCTCCCAGACCGCGTCGCGCGCCTCAGGGCCGCCGTCGGCGGAGATCGCGGCCCACAGCGCCGCCGCGTCCCGCGAGCGGCGGGGGCGCAGCTCGAGGCCGACCAGCGTCGCGAAGGTCTGCTCGGCGGGGCCGCCTGCGGCACGGCGGCGGCGGATCATCTCGCGCAGCGCCATCGCGTGGGGCAGGTGCGGCAGGGCGGCGACCGAGGTCACCTCGTCGACCCAGCCCTCGACGAGCGCGAGCGCCGTCTCGAGGCGGGCCAGGGCGGCCTGCTGCTCGGGGGTGGTCTGCGGGGCGAAGACACCCCGCGAGATCGCGGCCTGCAACGCGGCGGGGTCGGTGGGGTCGATCGAGCGGACCGCCTCGTCCAGGCTCTCCACGTCGATGCTGATGCCGCGCGCATACGCCTCCACGGCGCTCAGCAGGTGGCCGCGCAGCCAGGAGACGTGTGTGAAGAGGCGGGCATGGGCGGCCTCGCGCAGCGCGAGGAACAGCCGGACCTCCTCCACCGGGGCGTCGAGCCCGTCGGCGAACGCGTCCACGTTGCTGGGCACGAGCGCCGTCGAGGGCTCCCGCACGAGCGGGACGCCGATGTCGGTCAGCCCGAAGACCTCGCGGGAGAGTGTGCCGGAGGCCTGGCCGACCTGCATGCCGAACACCGCCGAGCCGAGCTGGTGGATGACCTGGCGCGGGCCTGCGGCGTCGCCGAGCGGCCCGAGGGCGCGGGGCATGCCCGGCTCCAGCTCGTCGGGCAGCGTGTCGGCCAGGGCGCCGGACAACGCCTCGGTCAGCGAGGACGCGATCGGCTCCGTGAGATTGCGCCAGGCGGGCAGGGTGAGCTCGACCCACTCCGAGCGGCTCAGCGCGCGGGCGGGACCGCCGGAGGGCGGCAGCTCGGTGGCGGCGTCGAGCCACAGCTCGGCGACCGACAGGGCCTCAGTGGCCTGGCGGGTCTGCTGCGCGGTGAGCGACGGGTCGCCCTCCGCGACTGCCGCCTGGCGGGCGACGTCATGCGCGAGGTCCCAGTTCACGGGGCCCTCGCCGGACGCGGCGAGCAGCCGCTGCACCTGGGCGAGCACCTGGCCGAGGAGCTGCGGATCGTTCGGCAGCCCCGAGGCGGCGGCCAGTGCGGCAGGGTCCATGCCCTGGGCGCGGAGCTGGCGCAACGCCTCCTCGGAGTCGGACCCGAACATCTGGCGCAGGAGCTGCTCCCACTCGGGCGCGCCCTCGCCTTCGGGGAAGGGACCGGCGGGGCGTTCGCTGCTCATCGGCGTGCTCCTGGGACGATGGGCCGAGGTGTCCGTCAACGGTAACCACACCCCGCAAGGATCGAGGGACGGTGAAGGCACAGGTTCGCTCAGGGCGCAGCCCTGCGGACGGCATGCCCGAGGAGCCTCGCGAGGTCGTCGTCGTGGGGCGCGGGCCGGTGGCCGTCGGAGTCGCGGCGGTGCTCTCCGCGCGGCTCTCGGGCCGCTCGGGCGGCGCGGTCCGCATGCTCGGCGCCGTTCCCCAGGAGGATCCCGGAGCAGCGTTCGCGGGCGCCCACGCGGTCGTCGTGGCGGCCCACACCGGCGACCTCGGCGCTGCTCTGGCCGAGCCGTCAGCGCGCCGCCGGGCTGCCGCAGTGGCCGATGTGGAACGCGTGCTGGCCGGAGCCCGTGCCGCCCGCGTGCCGCAGGTCGTGGCGATCACGTCCGCGATGGTCCACGGCGCCGCGCCCCACCAGCCACCGCTGCCCGACGATGCTCCGCTGGTCAGCGGCGCCGAGGCGGGCGACGGTGTGGTGGGGGACCTGCTGGCCGTCGAGGCGGTGCTGGCCCGGGCCGCGCGGCGCCGCGGCGGCCCGGTGGTGGCGGTGGTGCGCCCGGCCCCGATCGTCGGGCCCGCCATCGACACGATGGTCACCCGCCATTTCGAGGCGCCCAGGCTGCTGACGGTGCGGGGCGTCGAGCGCGAGTGGCAGTTCACGCATGTGGACGACCTCGGCTCGGCGGTCGCGCTGGTGATCGAGCAGCGGCTGCGCGGCGCGTTCACCGTGGGCCGCCCCGACGTGCTCACCGCGCGCGAGGTCGAGGCCGCCGCCGGGATGCGCCGCATCGAGCTGGCCGCCGTCACCGCGTTCGGCACTGCCGAGCGCCTGCACCGGGTGGGCGCCCTGCCCGCGCCCGCCTCTGAGCTCGCGTACACCGTCTACCCGTGGACCGTCACGGGCGCCGGGCTGCTCGCCGCCGGGTGGCGGCCGCAGTGGTCCGCCGCGCAGTGCCTCGACGCCCTGCTCGAGGGCGTGCAAGGCCGCACGGCGCTCGCGGGCCGCAGGCTCGGGGCCCGGGACGCGGCAGCAGTCGGGGCGGCGGGCGCCGCCGTCGCGATGATCGGCACAGCGGCGGTGTGGCGCAGGGCGCGTGCCCGGCGCCACCCCTGACCGGGTTCACAGCAGCGCTCACGGGAGCGTGGGGGATGATGTGCCGGTGCATGACGAGCCCACTCCCGCGCCGGACGGCCTGAGCGACCTGGCGGACGGTCCGGCCGCGCCCAGCAACCGGTCGATCACCCTGTCCGTCACGATGCTGGCCTCCGCCGTCCTGCTGGCGGTGCTGGCGCTGCTGCCCGCGCCGTACGCGGTCAGCTCGCCCGGCCCGACGCGGGACACGCTGGGGGAGCACGCGGGGGAGCCGCTCATCACGATCTCGGGCGCCGAGACCTACGACGCGACCGGCGAGCTGCTGCTGACGACGGTGTCCACCACGGGCCGCCCGGGGTACCCGTCGAACCTGCTGAGCGTGGTGGCCGGCTGGTTCCAGGGCGCCACGGCCGTGCGGCCCGTCGAGCTGGTGTTCCCGCCCGACGTCACGCAGGACGAGTTCGACCAGAGCAACGAGGCGGCGATGGTCTCCTCGCAGGAGAACGCCACAGTCTCCGCCCTCGAGGAGCTCGGCTACGAGGTGCCGGCCACGATGACGATCGCCGGCGCCACTGAGGACAGCGGCGCCGCGGGGATCGTCCAGGAGGGCGACGTGCTGGTGTCGATGGACGGCGAGCCGCTGACGACGTACTCGCAGCTCGTGGACCGGCTGTTCGAGACGGCGCCGGGATCGACGGTGCGGCTCGGCGTGCTGCGTGACGGCCAGCCGGTCGACCTGGAGGTCGTCACCGCGGAGCGCGAGGGCGGCGGCAGCCAGCTCGGGGTGTACATCGACCCGCAGTTCGACCTGCCGGTGGACGTGTCCATCAAGATCGACGACATCGGCGGATCGAGCGCCGGCACCATGTTCGCGCTGGGGATCATCGACAAGCTCACGCCCGAGGACGAGGCGAACGGCGCCGTCATCGCGGGCACCGGGACCATCGACTCCGTGGGCCGCGTCGGGCCGATCGGCGGCATCCAGCAGAAGCTGGCGGGCGCCCGCCGCGACGGCGCCGAGTGGTTCCTGGCGCCTGCCACGAACTGCGACGAGGTGGTCGGGCACGTGCCGGACGGGCTCCGGGTGGTGAAGGTCGAGACGCTCCACGAGGCACGCGAGGCTGTGGTGGCGATCGGCGCCGGCAAGGGCGAGGACCTGCCGGGCTGCTCCTAGGCCACTGAGGCGGGGGTCACTCCAGCGTGGAGCGCAGCGCCTCCACCAGGCTGGGCACCACGTCCGATCCCTCGCCCACGGCGTCGTCGGTGTCGTTCGCCCGCGTGCGGACGGCGCACCACGACGGGCCGTCGCGCAGCACGCCCACGGCGATGCGCACGTCCTGGCGGTCCGGGTGGGCCATCAGGTAGGCGAGCGCCTCGTCGGGGTCGGCGGGCATGCCCTCCTCGGCGGCGGGCGGCAGCACGACGCGCTCGACGGTCACGGCGGCGCCGTCCACCGTGGGCGGCCAGGTGATGCCGCCCAGCAGCTCCTCGAGGTCCTCGGCGGCGGGCAGCCCCTCCTGCTCCACCGACGTCAGGTGCTGCGGCTCGTTGGCCGCGCGCGCCACGACCTCGGCGGGGAGCTGGTCGGCGAGGCCGGGCTCGGCCTCCAGGGCGCGTGCCGTGCGGACGAGGGCGAAGACGCGGGCGGGCCCGTCCCAGCCACCGGTGGCGACATGTCGCTCGATCTCGCGGACGGCCTCGGCGAGCGCGAGCTGGGCGGCGATGGGAGAGGGGTCGGTCATCTGCCCATCGTCCCATCTTCGCGTGGCAGCCTAGGAGCAGGGCCACGGGAACCTGTGGGCCGCCTGGGTCGTTCACGGAGCAACGTGCACACCCGACTCAGCTGACGACGAGGACCTTGATCCAGTGACTTTCGCTCATCCGCCCACCCGTCCGGGCCGACCCCAACCGCCACGGGAGCGTCGTGGACCGCTGATCCCCACGGTCATCGTGCTGGCCGTGCTGGTGGTCCTCCTGCTGATCGCCGCCAACGTCTGGACCGAGTTCCTGTGGTTCCAGCAGCTCGGGTACGTCGAGGTCATCCGCACCGAGTGGGGCTCGCGCCTGGTGCTGTTCCTGCTCGGGTTCCTGGTGATGGCGGGCACGGTCTTCGCGAGCCTGCGGTTCGCCTACCGCTCGCGCCCGGTGTACGCGCCGTCCACGCAGGAGCAGGCGAACCTCGACCAGTACCGCGAGGCCATCGAGCCGCTGCGCCGCGTGGTGATGATCGCCGCGCCTGCCGTGCTGGGGCTGTTCGCAGGCGGCGCCGCCTCGCAGCAGTGGGCCACCATCCAGCTCTGGATGAACAGCGTGCA
>JAEWEI010000121.1 GCA_023389545.1 Actinomycetes bacterium
GTCGTCGGCCTGGCCGATCTGCTGGCGCCGCGCTCCACCCCGTGGTCCCCGGCTGCCGCCCTGCTCGTTCTCGCCGTGCTGGCTGCCCTGCAGAGCCGCTGGGCTCGCGCACGGAATCCACGCAGCCACTCGGCATGGGAGCATGCGGCGGGCGCGCTGCTCGCAGTGGGCGCCGCGGGCGTCGCGGTGGCCAGCGTCCATGAGGGGCTCCCCGGCAGCGCGCTGTGGGCGTGCGGTCCCGTCGCCGCCGCCGCCGTCACGATCGGCTTGTCCCGGTCCGCCGGACGCGCGACGCGTGGCGCGCTCGTCGTCACGCTGCTCGTCGCCACGCCCTCCGCGTTGATGCTCGTCTCCCTGCTCGCGGCCTTGCTGGTCGACGTCCGCCTGCTGCCGGATCCCCTGACAGCGACATCGATCGTCGTGGGGGCTCTCGCGCTCTGCGCGGCGACGCGCCTCACATCGCCCTGGCGCGCGGCGCGCGTGGGCGGGGCGTGGACCGCGGCCTTGGTCGTGCTCGTCGCGCCCGCGCCAGTCCTCGCCACATGGCCCGCACTGGGCTCCATCGGCTTGGTGCTGCTGCTGACGGCAGTGGCGGCGCTCGCGTGCCTCGCGGACCGCGCTGGCCTGCGCCTCGACGGCAGCAGCCGTGCCCCCGTCCGCGTCCTGGTCCTCCTGGCGCCCGCCGTGTCGCTCATCGCGTCGCGCGACGCCCGATCGGCAGGACTCGCGCTGCTCGCCTGCGCCGCCGCGGCTGCCGTCGCCCGAGGGTGGGCGACCAGCCGGGTCTCGTCCCGGGCCGTCGTGCTGGCCACGTCCCTGGGGCTGCTGTGGTCGGGCTCGGTCGTCCTGCTGGCCGAGCCGCTCGCGCTGGGCACAGCGGCGACCGCCCTCGCGGTGCTGCTGCTCGCCGCGGTCGTCGCCAGTGTGCTGGCGCCACGCACGCCGTGGACCCGCGCCGATCGGGGAGCCGCCCTGGGCGTCGCCGCCGCGGTCTCGGTCCTCGCCTGGACGTGGAGCGGGCTGCCCGCGCATCCTTCCGCCCTCGAGCGGATGACGGTCGCCGCGCTTCCCGTGGCGGCGGCACTTGCGGCGCTGGTCGTCGCGAATCGTGGCAGATCTGCGCTCGGGCCGGGGTGGCAGGTGACCGCGGCGGCGGCGTGGGGCGTGCTCGTCCCCGCGTCCGCGCTCGTCGTGTCGATGGCGATCGGTGGCGCCCTGATCGGCTCCTCGCTGCCTGTCGCGGCCACAGCCGTCGCGGGCGCCTGCGTGCTCCTGGCGGCGCCGCTGTCCTCCGGTCACGAGGACGCGCGCCGCGCCACCGAGATCGCCGCGTGGGCGATGGCGGGCATCCAGGTCCTCGTCGCCGCCGCGGACGTCGCTGCCGAGCGCGGCGCCGGGCGCTTGGCCTTGGCCGTGGTGGTCGCGTCGGTGATCGCCGGCGCGTGGTCGCTGCGGCGGGACCGCCGATGGGCCCGCTGGTGGGCCCTGGGGCTTGGCGTCGCCGCGACGTGGGTGCTCCTGCTGCATGGCGGGGTGGGCGTCCCCGAGGCCTACCTGGCGCCGACGGGTGTCGTGCTGCTCGCCGTGGCGTTGCGCCGCAGGCGCCTCGGCGGCGAGGACGACGTCCCGCTGCTGGTCTCAGGGCTCGCGCTGGCGCTCGTGCCCACCGCCCTGCTCGGCGGCGACCTGCCCCCGGGGGATGTGCCACGCGCGGCGCTCGCGCTGGGCGCGGGGGCGGGACTCGTGGCATGCGGGATGTGGGGCCGCGCGCATCCGTCCCTCGCAGCGCCGCGCCGCGACGCCGTCCTGGGACTGGCCTTCCTCGTCCTGGTGCTCGGCCCGGTGGGCCAAGGGCTGCGGGCGGCGCTCGTCGGCGGCCTGGCAGAGGGGCATCGCGCGGTGGCGGGTCTGGGCGCCGTGGAGGCGTGGACTGTGCCGGCCGTGGCCCTCGCCCTCGCCGCCTTGCGAGGACTCGCGGAGTGCGCGCCGCGCAGCCGGCAGGCCGCCCTGGTCGCCGGGCCGTGGATCGTCGCCGGCGCGGCGACGATCCCGAGCCTGCTCGCCGTCGACGCCTCCCCGCTCGGGACCGCCCGCTGGTCGGTGGTGTTCGCTGCTGGCTGCGCACTGGCCCTGCATGGCGCGGCGAGAGGCATGTGGCGCACGCGTGACGGCGTGGCCGCGACACCGGTCGGCCTGGTGGTGGCCACAGTCGCCGCACTTGTCGGCGCCTCGTCCGCCTCTTCGACGTCGGCCTGGGACATCCCGCTCGCGCTGCTCGGCCTCCTGCTCGTCGCCGTGGTCGCCCTGCTCCTCCGCGCCGGCCTGCCGAGTGCCGCCCCGCTCACCTCGGGGGCGCTGCTGCTGCTCCCCTCGGCCCTGCACGACGATCCCTGGCGGATGCTCGCAGCGCTCATCGTCGGCGCCGCGATAGTGGCCTCGTCGACGCGGCTTCGCCGGGCTCCTGCATCACGCGTGGCCGTGCTCGTCGGCTCGGCGCTCGTGGTGGCCGGACCGGTGCGTCACGGCCTCACGGCGGCCCTGAGCGCCGCCGCGCCATCGGTCATCGCCGTGGAGCTGTGGACGATCGCCGCGGCCGTGGTGATCGCCGGAGGCGCCCGCGCGCTCCATCGCCTCGGTGGGCAGGACGCGCGAGCCGTCGGGCGGCTGGCGCCGTGGCTGCTCGCCGTCGTGCTCGTGCTGCCCACCGCGCTCGCGGTCGACGCGACGCTCGCCGGCGTCATGCGGTGGACGTGCGTGATGGTCGCGGGGACGACGATGGCCTGGTGGGCCGCGTGGTCGCCGCGCGCCGGCGTGCGCGCGGCGCAACTCGTGGCCATCGGCATCACCGCGTGCACGCTGGCTGCGCCCTCCGCCCTGCTGCACGGCGTGCTGCCGAGCGTGGAACTCCCCCTGGTCGCACTCGGCGGAGTCATCACCGGCGCGGGCGCGCTGTGGGCGGCCCGTGGCCGCACGGGCGCGGCATGGGCGCTCGCCGGGCCGCTGTTGCTCGCCTCCCTCGCGCTGGGCCCTGCCGCCGACTGGCGAGCGGCTGTCGCCCTCGCCGCGGCCGCCGCGCTGATCGCCGTGAGCGCCGTGGTGCTCAGG
>JAEWEI010000152.1 GCA_023389545.1 Actinomycetes bacterium
CGCGTGCCCAGCCCGGGCACGTCGTCGAGGCGCTCGAGCGCGGCCCCGAACGAGATGCGCTCCCGCTCGGCGAACGCGGCGACCATCGCCTCCGACCTGTCGCCCAGTCCGCGCTTGGGGACGTTGAGGATGCGGCGCACGTTCACGTCGTCATCCAGGTTGGCCAGCGCGCGCAGGTAGGCGACGGCGTCCTTGACCTCCTTGCGCTCGTAGAAGCGCGTGCCGCCGACCACCTTGTAGGGCAGGCCGACGCGGATCAGCACCTCTTCGAGCGCGCGGGACTGCGCGTTCGCGCGGTAGAAGATGGCGACATCGCCGGGGCGCACGCCGTCGGAGTCGCCCAGCCGGTCGATCTCCTCCGCGACGAACCGCGCCTCCTCATGCTCGTTGTCCGCGACGTAGGCGACGATCTGCGCGCCGGCGCCCGAGTCGGTCCACAGCCGCTTGGGCTTGCGGCCGGGGTTGCGCGAGATGACCGCGTTCGCCGCCGAGAGGATGTTCTGCGTGGAGCGGTAGTTCTGCTCGAGCAGGATGGTGCGGGCGTCCGGGTAGTCGGCCTCGAACTCGAGGATGTTGCGGATCGTGGCGCCGCGGAACGCGTAGATGGACTGGTCCGCATCGCCGACCACCGTGAGCTCGCCGCGCAGGTCGGGGCCGCCCTCCGCGGACTCGCGGGCGCCGACGCCCGCCAGCTCGCGCACCAGCGTGTACTGCGCGTGGTTGGTGTCCTGGTACTCGTCGACCAGCACGTGCCGGAAGCGCCGCCGGTAGTGCTCGGCGACCTGCGGGAACGCCTGCAGCATGTGCACGGTCTGCATGATCAGGTCGTCGAAGTCGAGCGCGTGGGCCTGCCGCAGGCGCGCCTGGTAGCGCGTGTAGACCTGCGCGAGCGTCGAGTCGAAGTCATTCGCGGTGCTCACCGACGCGGCGTACTCGTCGGGGTCCACCAGCTCGTCCTTGAGCGCCGAGATCTTGTGCGCGAGGGCCTTCGGCGGGAACTTCTTCACGTCCAGGTCGAGCTCGCGCGCCACCATCGTCAGCAGCCGCTGCGAGTCGGCGGAGTCGTAGATCGAGAAGCTCGACCGCAGCCCCAGCGTGGCGGCCTCGCGGCGCAGGATGCGCACGCACGCCGAGTGGAACGTGGACACCCACATGCGCTGCGCGGACGGCCCGACGATCGCGGCGACCCGCTCGCGCATCTCGGCGGCGGCCTTGTTCGTGAAGGTGATCGCCAGCACCTCGCCGGGGCGCGCGCGCCCGGTGGCCAGCAGGTGCGCGATCCGGTGCGTGAGCACGCGGGTCTTGCCCGATCCGGCGCCCGCCACGATCAGCAGCGGGCCGCCGTGGTGCAGCACCGCCTCGCGCTGCTGCGGGTTGAGCCCGACGAGCAGCGCGTCGGCGTCCACCGAGCGGTGGCCGTGCCGGCCGTCGTCGTGGCCTGCGGGACCGTGCCCGGCGGGCCGGCGCCCGGTGGAGGGCTGGCCTGCGTCGTCGGGCAGGTCGCCGTCGCGCGGGGGGACGGCGGACGGGAGGCGCGCGAGGTTGGCGGGGCCGAACCCGGGCAGCGGGAGGTTGTCGAAGAGCGAGGTCATGTCCCCCACAGCGTAGGCGCGCCCGCTGACACCCGGGGCACAACCGGCCCGCGCGCCCAGGAGGCCCGCAGGTCAGCCGCGCAGGTCGAGCACCGACTGCTGCAGGCGCTGCGACGTCGACACCAGGTCGTGCGCGGCGGCGCGGATACCGTCGAGCTCCTGGGTGGTGCGCTGGGTCGCGCGCTCCACCTCGCCGAGCGTGGTGGCGATGCCGCGCCCGCCGTCGGCGACCTCGGCGACGGCCTTGGCCATCTCCGCAGTGGTGGCCGTCTGCTCCTCGACGGCGCCGGCCAGGCTGCCCTGGTAGTCGTCGATCTTGCCGATGATCGCGGAGATCTGCCCGATCTCCCCCGCGGCCCGCGTCACCGCCCCCTGGATCGCCTCGACGCGGGTGGAGATGTCGCCGGTGGCGCGCGCCGTCTCCTGCGCGAGCTCCTTGACCTCGCCCGCGACGACAGCGAAGCCCTTGCCCGCCTCTCCGGCACGCGCCGCCTCGATGGTCGCGTTGAGCGCCAGCAGGTTCGTCTGCTCGGCGATCGCGGAGATCAGCTTCACCACGCTGCCGATCTGCGCGGACGAGTCGCCCAGCTCGCCGACGGTGCGGTCGGTGCGCTGGGCGAGGTCCACAGCCTCGGCGGCGATCTGCGCGACGGAGTGGGTGGTGCGGGCGATCTCCCCGATGGACGCGCCCATCTCATGCGTGCCCGAGGCGACGGTGTCGATGCCCTCGCTGACCTCGTACGCCGCCGAGGCCACCTCGCCGGTGAGCCGCGCCGAGTCGTCGGCCACGCGCGCGATGTCGTCGCTCGCGGAGACGAGCCTGCGCGCCGCCGCGTCGACGTCCTGCGCGGCGGCGCCGACCTGCTCGGACACCGAGGCGGTGCGGTCGAGGGTGGCGTTCAGCGCGAGGGCGAGCTTGTCGAGCTCGGTGGCGCCGCGGCCCGTGTCGAGGCGGGTGGACAGGTCCCCGCTGGCCAGCGCGGCGCCCGCCTGCTCGATGGGCCGCACGATGCTGCGGGCGATCGCGATGCTCAGCCCCACCACGAGCGCGATGGCGACGGCGCTGCCGATCAACAGGTCGCGCACTCCGCCGATCGCGGCGGCGCGCACGTCGTCGACGTAGATGCCGGAGCCGATCACCCAGCCCCAGGGCTCGTAGCCGGTGACGTAGGAGATCTTGGGCTGCGGCTCGTCCTCGCCCGGCTTGGGCCACTGGTACTCCACGAAGCCCGCGCCCTCGGCCGTCACGACGTTGACGAACTCCACGAACAGCAGCGTCCCGTCGGGGTCGGCGTAGTCGCTGAGGTCCGTGCCGTCGAGCTCGGGCTTGGCGGGGTGCATGATCATCGACGGCCGCATGTCGTTGACCCAGAAGTACTCCTCGCCGGAGTACCGCAGCCCCTTCACGGCCTCGATGGCCGCCGTCTGCGCCTCGGCCCTGGTCAGCTCGCCGCTGGCCTCGCGCCTGCCGTAGCTCTCGACGACGCCCACGGCCGTCTGCACCACGGCTCGGGTGGTGACCTGCCGCTCGGCGAGGAGGTCGCCCTCGAGCTGGACGCCCGAGAGGACGGCCACGGACACGAGCCCGAGCGTGGCGACGCCGACCAGCACGAACAGGCGGGTGCGGATGGCGAGGGCGACGAGACGACGCATGGTGGCTCCGGTCGACGGGTGGCGTGACTTCTCAGCCGTTTCATCGACTCGGGGTGCCTCGTGATGAGGCGCCGGCGCCCAGCGTTCATCCCATCGGGGCACGCCGCTGGGTCTGCGCACGCCACGGGCGGCGCAACGCGGGCCCTAGGTCATGGCGACGGCGGCGCCCCACGCGGCGGTGGCGGTCAGCGCCCCCGCCAGTTCCACGACGATGGTGATGCCGGTGGCGCGCACCGCCGCCCAGGTGGCGGCCCAGGCGGTGGCATGGTCGCGGTCGCGCACCCGCTGGGCGGCGTAGACACCGCCGACGAAGCCGAGCGGCAGGCCGACGACGGGGACCACGAAGAAACCGATCACCCCGGCGATGCCGCCCCACACCAGCGTGGAGCCCGGAACGCCCGCCCGCGCCAGCCCACGGCCCGCGAGCACGTACTTCCCGACAGCGGCGACGGCGATGGCGACCAGGGCCACCCCGAAGGCCGCCCATGCCACCGCGCCGCCGGTGAGCGCCGCCCAGACCCCGATGGCGGCGAGCACGAGCAGGCTGCCGGGCAGCACCTGCACGACGACGCCCACCAGGCCGAGGGCGATGACGAGCGCGGCGACCAGGTCGCCCGGGCTCATCGACCCGCCCCCGGCCCGGTGGCAGGCGTCACCGCCAGAGCACCGCGATCGCGACGTTGACGACCACGAGGCCGGCGACGGCGCCCACGAAGCCGCGCGTGACCTTGGCGGGCTTCTTCACGCCGTAGACGACCACACCGGTGGCGATGGCGGCGATGAGCAGCTTGACGCCGACCTTCATGTTGTTGATGTGCTCGGGTCCGGCGACGCCGGACTCGGCGAGGCCGACCATGAGGATGCCGGTGACGAGCGCCGTGAGGATGCCGTGCAGAGCCCCGGCGGGCAGCGTCGCCTTCTTGAGCCCGGCGAGGGCGCCACCGAAGACGATGGCCCAGCCGAGCAGGTGCAGGACGAGGAGGAGGTTGTAGAGGACGGTCATGACGGCCAGCCTAGGGATGCGCGGGCCGTGGCACGGCCCGTCTGCGCCGCCTGCGGGGTGATCTTCCCAACACTAGTGTCGGGAACTGCGCGGCGGGGTCGCGCGTTCACGCCCGCCCGCCCCGCGTCAGAGCAGCCGACGCGCAGCAGCCCACCGCGTGAGCTCATGGCGACTGGAGAGCTGGAGCTTGCGCAGCACCGCGGAGACGTGCGTCTCCACCGTCTTGATGGAGATGAACAACTCCCCCGCCACCTCGCGGTACGAGTAGCCGCGCGCGATCAGTCGCATCACCTCGCGCTCCCGGGCCGAGAGCCGGTCCATCTCGTCGTCCGCGATCGCGACGTCCCCCGCGGCCGTGCCGAACGAGTCCAGCACGAAGCCCGCCAGGCGCGGGGAGAACACCGCGTCGCCGCCCGCCACCCGCCGCACCGCGTCGGACAGGTCGGGGCCGGAGATCGCCTTGGTGACGTACCCGCGGGCGCCCGCGCGGATGACCGCGACCACGTCCTCCGCGGCGTCGGAGACCGACAGCGCGAGGAACCGCGTGCCGCCCAGCAGGTCCATGCACGTGCGGATCACCTCCGCGCCGCCACCGCCGTCACCGCCCGGCAGGTGCACGTCCAGCAGCACCACCGGCGGGCGCAGCTCGCGGACCACCCGCACCGCCTCGTCCACCGAGGCCGCCTCGCCGACCACGTTGACGCTGCCGTCCAACGACGCCCGCACGCCCGTGCGGAACATCAGATGGTCGTCGACCAGCACCACGTCGACAGGTCCGCTCATCGTCACGCCTCTCTCTGCGGCTTCGCCGCCGCGTCGCCGAGCACGGGCACGCACAGGTGCACCTCCGTGCCACGACCCTCCTTGGACTGCACACTCGCCGAGCCGCCCCGGCGCCGCACCCGGCCCATGATCGACTCCCGGACGCCGAACCTGTCGGACGGGATCGCGTCGACGTCGAAACCGTCGCCGCGATCGCGCACGAACACCTCGACCGTCTCCTCGCCGACCTCCAGGTAGAGGGAGACGGGCGGGCGGCCGTGCACCACCGCGTTGACCAGCGCCTCGCGTGTGGCCTGCAGCAGCGCCTCAGTCTGCGCGTCCGGGACGCGGTCCCCCACCACCACCGTGTCCACAGCGACGGCCTCGCCGCCCGGCCCCGATCGGGAGTCCTCCACCTCGGCGACGATCGCCCGCAGGGCCGCGGCCACCGAGGTCCCCGGCGCCGGGCGGTCGTCGTACAGCCACTCGCGCAGCTCGCGCTCCTGGGCGCGCGCCATCCGCGCGACCTCGGCGGGGTCATCCGCCGCCCGCGCCCGGATCAGCGCGAGGGTCTGCAGCACGGAGTCGTGCAGGTGCGCGGCGATGTCGGCGCGCTCGGACTCGCGGGCCCGCGCGGCACGCTCGTCGCCGAGCTCGCGCACCAGCCGAAGCCACCACGGCGCCAGCACCAGGGCCACGCCCGCGAGCACCGCCACGGCGGCGATCGTCACCTGCAGCAGGGCAGCCGGGTCGGTGTCTTGCGCGACCAGCAGCAGCACCCCCACCCCGGCCAGCACCAGCCCGCCGACCAGCCGCAACACGCTCACCGGCGTGCGGCCACCCGTCCGCGAGCGCACCCGCCCGCGTTGCACCGCGTCGAGCTGGCTCCAGCCGAGCGTGATCCCGGCCAGCAGCAGGACGAGCGGCAGCACCCAGGACGTGTCGATCGTGGCGCCGGTGCGCACCGCCACCAGCACCGCGGCGCCCGCGAGCAGCACCGCCGCGGTGGCGATGTCCGTCACCGGCAGCCGGCGCAGCCGCTCGGCGCCCACGCCCTGCACGCGGG
>JAEWEI010000161.1 GCA_023389545.1 Actinomycetes bacterium
CTCCGGCGGCGACGTGGGCGTAGCGGCGCGCGAGACGACGCTCCCCGGCCCCGTAGGCGAAGCCCTGGCGGACGGTGGCGCGGAGGCCGTCGCGGAGCCGGACGTGCACCACTGCCGCGTCGGCATACGCCAGCGGCACGCCGCTCAGCTCGATGCGCCAGCACAGGTCGGTGTCCTCGAGGCAGCGCAGGGACTCGTCGAACCCGCCGACGCGCCGGAACAGGTCCGCCCGCACCCCGAGGTTGCCGGCTCCGGCATGCCGCAGGCCGGGCAGCAGGGCCGACTCCTGCAGGCCCTCCGACTGCGGCAGGACGCGCGACGCCAGCACCTCGGCGGTGTTCAGCCGTGCGCCCTCGAAGCGGCCGGCGACGAACTCGTGCCGGGTCAACGCCTCGAACATCGACTGCACCCAGCCGTCGGCGACCACGTCGTCGGCGTCGCAGAACGCCAGGCGCCGTCCGCGCGCCGCCTGGGCGCCCATGTTGCGCGCGGCAGCCGCGCCTCGCCGCGCCGACGCGTCGACGACTCGCAGCGCGGGCAGCAGGTCGGCGTGGCGCCGTGCGACGTCGACAGTGCCGTCGCGCGAGCCGTTGTCCGCCAGGACGACCTCCCACGAGCAGCTCGCGCGCTGGCCCGCTAGAGCGGTGAGCTGCGCGGGCAGGGTGTCCGCGGCGTCGTAGGCCGCGATCACCACCGACAGGTCCACGCGGTCGTTCGACGCACCCATCGCCATCCCCCCGGACGTCCACGGCGTGCCCCGCCCACGTCGGGGGGCGGCCGTGGGGACATTCTGCGCATATGGCGCCCCCCGAGCGCCACCTCGGCAGCGTCTCGCCCGCGGGCGCCCTGGAGGCCTGCGGCTCACGCCGTGCCCGATTTCATCCCGTGAGGCATGGTTTGATGGCAATCGCCCCGATACGCTCGAGCAGATGCGCGATCCGCCCACCTGCTCCTAGGAGGCCACATGAGCGCCGATCCCGCCCAGATCCCCGTCGTCATCCTGTGCGGCGGCATGGGCACCCGCTTGCGCGAGGCGAGCGAGAAGCTGCCCAAGCCGCTCGTCGACATCGGTGGGCGGCCCATCCTCTGGCACATCATGAAGGCCTACGGGAACCACGGCTTCCGGCGGTTCGTGCTGGCGCTCGGGTACAAGAGCGACCTGATCAAGCAGTACTTCCTCGACTACCACCACCTGACCTCGGACTTCACGCTCAGCCTGCGCAGACCCCAGGCGCCCGTCTTCCACAACACTGCGGGCGACGAGGACTGGGAGATCACCTTCGTCGAGACCGGCCTGACCACCGCCACCGCCTCCCGCATCCGCCGGGTCGCGCCCCACCTGGACGCCGACCGGTTCGCCCTCACCTACGGCGACGGCATCAGCGACGTCGACATCTCCGCCGCGCTCGCCCACCACCTGGCCCAGGGCCGCCTCGGCACCCTCACCGGCGTGCACCCCTCGAGCCGCTACGGCGAGATGCGGGTCGAGGGCGCGACGGTCGTCGAGTTCAACGAGAAGCCCACCCTCGCCGACGGCTGGGTCAACGGCGGCTTCTTCCTCTTCGAGCGCGAGTTCGTCGACAAGTACCTCGACGACGACCCGACGGTGATGCTCGAGACCTCCCCCCTGCAACAGCTGGCCCGCGACCGCGAGCTGAGCGTCTACGAGCACGAGGGGTTCTGGATGGGCATGGACACGTTCCGCGACTGGACCGAGCTGAACGGCCTGTGGGATAGCGGCCGGGCGCCCTGGAAGACGTGGGAGGACTGAGCGTGCGCGTGCTGGTCACAGGAACAGAGGGCTACCTGGGCAGCCTGCTCGCGCCGACGCTGACAGCGCGGGGCCACGAGGTGACCGGCCTGGACACCGGCTACTACCGGGCGGGATGGCTGTGCCACACCGCCGGGGAGCAGCCACGCACACTGGTCAAGGACATCCGGCACGTCACCGCCGAGGACCTGGCGGGGCAGGACGCGGTGGTGCACCTCGCCGAGCTGTCGAACGACCCGATCGGGGACCTGATCGGGGACGTGACAGCCGACATCAACCACCACGGCACGGTGCGCCTGGCCCGCATGGCCAAGGCGGCGGGCGTGGAGCGCTTCGTGCACATGTCCTCGTGCAGCGTGTACGGGGTGGCCGCCGGCGTCGTCGACGAGGACAGCCCCATCGACCCGCAGACCGCCTACGCGCGGTGCAAGGCGCTCGTGGAGCAGGACGTTGGCGCGCTGGCCGACGACGACTTCAGCCCCACTTTCCTGCGCAACGCGACGGCGTTCGGCGCCTCGCCGCGGATGCGCTTCGACATCGTGCTCAACAACCTCGCGGGGCTCGCGTGGACCACCCACCGGATCGCGATGACCAGCGACGGGACCCCGTGGCGGCCGTTGGTGCACGGGCTCGACATCGCCAAGGCGGTGCGCGCGGTGCTCGACGCGCCCCGGCAGGCCGTGCACCGCCAGGTGCTCAACGTCGGCAGCGAGCGCAACACGTGCACGGTGCGCCAGGTCGCCGAGATCGTCGCCGCCGAGTTCGCCGGCTGCGAGCTGGCCTTCGGCCCGCCGAGCGCCGACAACCGCAGCTACCGGGTGTCCTTCGAGAAGATCCGCGACGTGCTGCCCGGATACGACGCCGACTGGGACGTCGCGGCGGGCGCCGCCCAGCTCCACCGAGTCTTCGAGGCCGTGGCGCTCGACGACGAGACGTTCACCGGGCGCGGGCACACCCGCCTCAAGCAGATCGAGCACCTGCTCAAGACCGGCCAGGTCGACGAGCGGCTGTTCTGGACGGCAGCGCTGTGATCGGGACGGGGGCACTGTGAGGTACACGACGACAGCTGTGGACGGGGTGCTCATCGTGGACCTCGAGCCGCTCACCGATGACCGGGGGTTCTTCGCCCGCGCGTTCGACGTCATGGAGTTCACCCGCAACGGCCTCGACGCGCATGTCGCGCAGGCGAACGTGTCCTTCAACCACCGGGCGGGCACCGTGCGCGGCATGCACCGGCAGACGCCGCCCCACGCGGAGGCCAAGCTCGTGCGCTGCACCGCGGGGGCGATCGTCGACGTCGCGCTCGACGTCCGCCCCGACTCCCCCACCCACGGGCAGCACGTGATGGTCGAGCTCAGCGCGGCCAACCGCACCGCGCTGTTCGTCCCGCCCTACGTGGCCCACGGGTACCAGACGCTTGTCGACGACACAGAGGTGGTCTACCAGGTCAGCGGCCCGTATGTGCCTGGCGCCGAGCAGGGCTTCCGCTACGACGACGAGGCGTTCGCGATTACCTGGCCGCTTCCGGTGACTGTGGTGTCGGCGAAGGACGCGGCGTGGCCGCTGGGCGCCGAGCAGGTGGCGCGATGATCGTCGTCGACACGCTGCTGCGCCAACGCCAGGTGGACGGCCGCCCGGTGCGCGTCGCGATCGTGGGCGCGGGGTTCATGGGCCGTGGCCTGGTCAACCAGATCGTGAACTCCGTGCCGGGCATGCAGGTGTCGGTGATCGTCGCACGCAAGCCCGAGCAGGGCGTGCGCGCCTTCGTCGAGGCCGGGTTGGACGAGGTGCGGGAGGTCGACAGCCCGGCGGCGCTGGACCGCGCTGCCGCCGCCGGAATCGCCGCCGTCACCGCCGATCCCACCACAGCGACCCGGTCGCACTGCGTCGACGTGGTGGTGGACGTGACGGGCGCCGTGGAGCACGGCGCCCGCGTGGCCCTCGAGTGCATCGCGCAGGGCAAGCACTTGGTGCTCATGAACGCCGAGGTGGACGCCACCGTGGGGCCCGAGCTGGCGCGTCGCGCCGAGGCGGCGGGCATCGTCTACACGGGATGCGACGGCGACCAGCCGGGAGTGCAGCTCAACCTGCACCGGTTCGTGCGGGGCATCGGGCTGACCCCGCTCGTCGCGGGCAACGTCAAGGGCCTGCAGGACCCGTACCGCACGCCCACCACGCAGCGCTCGTTCGCTGAGCGCTGGGGGCAGGACGCCCACATGGTCACGAGCTTCGCGGACGGCACCAAGATCAGCGTCGAGCAGGCCATCGTGGCCAACGCCACCGGGATGACGGTGCACAAGCGCGGCATGCTCGGCCGCGACCACGCCGGCCACGTCGACGAGCTGACCACGCGGTATGACGTGGAAGAGCTGCGCGCGATGGGCGGGGCCGTCGACTACGTCGTGGGCGCCCGGCCCGGGCCCGGCGTGTACGTGCTGGCGACCCACGACGACCCGCGCCAACGGCACTACCTGGAGCTCTACAAGCTCGGGACCGGCCCGCTGTACAGCTTCTACGCGCCCTACCACCTGTGCCACTTCGAGGTGCCGACCACCATCGCGCGGGCCGCGCTGCTGGGCGACGCCGCCATCCGGCCGCTCGGGCCGCCGGTGGTCGAGGTCGTCGCCACGGCCAAGCGCGACCTGTCCGCCGGCGCCGTGCTCGACGGGCTGGGCGGCTACGACTACTACGGCCAGGCGGAGACCGCGTCCACGACCCGGCGTGAGCGCCTGCTGCCGGTGGGCGTCGCCGAGGGCTGCGTGCTCCGCGAGGACGTGAAGCAGGACGCGACGCTCACCTATGACGATGTCGACCTGCCGCCCGGGCGGCTCGTCGACCTGCTCCGGGCCGAGCAGGCCATGCTGTCGAGGAGCACCCGATGAGCGCGTTGCGGGCCCGGGCCGTCGCCTTCTACCTGCCGCAGTACCACCCGGTCCCCGAGAACGACGAGTGGTGGGGGCCCGGCTTCACCGAGTGGACCAACACCGCGCGCGCCCGCCCGCTGTTCCCGGGTCACCGGCAGCCCACCCTGCCCGCCGATCTGGGCTTCTACGACCTGCGGCTGCCGGAGGCGCGGGCGGCGCAGAGCGCCCTGGCCCGCGAGCACGGCGTCGAGGCGTTCGTGTACTGGCACTACTGGTTCGGCAACGGATCGCGCATGCTGGAGCGGCCGTTCGCGGAGGTGCTCAAGACCGGCGAGCCGGAGATCTCGTTCTGCCTCGCGTGGGCCAACCAGACGTGGAGCGGCATCTGGCACGGCGCCGCCGATCGCGTGCTCAAGGAGCAGCTCTACCCCGGGCCGGAGGACGACCGCGCGCACTTCGAGGCAGTGCTGCCGGCATTCCGCGACGAGCGGTACCTGCGCGTCGACGACCGCCCGGTCTTCTACGTCTTCCGCCCCGAGGACCTGCCCGACGCGGCCGCGTTCGTCGACAGGTGGCAGGCCATGGCGCGTGCCGCCGGGCTGCCGGGCCTCTACCTGGTGGCCGAGGTCGCCGACCTGCTCGGCGCCGGGCCGCGGTTCTCCGGCGTGGACGCGGCGGGCTTCGACGCGGGCGCCTACATCCGGATGCCAGTGGACATCACGCGGCTGGCCACCCTGCGGATGCGCGCCGCGCGCAAGCTGCTGCGCTGGCCGGAGATCTACCCGCATGCCCCGCTCCCGGCGCCGCTGCCCACGACCTCGGCCCGGCTCCAGCCGAGTGTGTTCCCCAACTGGGACAACACCCCGCGCTCGGGCCGCCGGGGGCTCGCGATCACCGGCTCCACCCCGGAGGTGTTCGGCGCGCATGTGCGCCAGGCGGTGGCCACGCTCGGCGACCGGCCGCCGCAGGAGCGGTTCCTGTGGGTGAAGTCATGGAACGAGTGGGCGGAGGGCAACCACCTGGAGCCGGACCTGCGGCACGGGCGCGGCTGGCTCGAGGCGCTGCGCGACGGGCTGACCGCAGGCGGGCCCGCCGATGGGTGAGCCGCTGCGCATCGCGATGGTCAGCTACTACCTGCCCTCGGGCAGCAAGATCGGGGTGGGATACCAGGCGCATGCGCTGGCCTGCGAGCTGACCCGTCGCGGGCACCACGTGGACATGATCAGCGAGTGCCCGCCGGTCGACGGCGCGCCGTACGCCCATCGCCGCGTGCGGCTGCGCGGCCCGCTGCGCACGTTCCGGTTCGCGCAGGCGGTCCGGCGCCTGGACCTGTCCACCTATGACGTGCTGCACGCGCACGGCGACGACTACTGGCTGTGGCGCCGGCGGGCCCCCTGGCATGTGCGGACCGTCCACGGCTCCTGCTTCGAGGAGGCCCGGCGGATCCGCGGCGCCAAGGAGCGCGTGCGCATGGTGCTGCTCGGGCTCAGCGAGGTGCTGGCCGCAGTCGTGGCCGACCGCACCGTCGTGGTGTCCCCGCACACCCGTCGGTGGGTGCCGCGCGCGCACGCCACCATCCCCAACGGCGTCGACTCGCGCCGCTTCCACCCGGGAATCGGGCCGCGGGCCGACCACCCGGTGATCCTGTTCGTGGGCGCGTGGCACGGCCGCAAGCGCGGCGCGGAGCTCGCGGCGGCGTTCACCGAGCACGTGCTCCCCCGCCGCCCGGACGCCGAGCTGTGGATGGTCACCCGGGACGCCCCGGACCGGCCGGGGCCCGGCGTGCGCGTGCTGGGCGAGCTGGACGACGACGCGCTCGCCGACGCCTACCGGGCGGCCTGGGTGTTCTGCCTGCCGTCGTCGTACGAGGGCTTCGGCATCCCCTACGCGGAGGCGATGGCCTCGGGGCTGCCCGTGGTGGCCACCCCCAACGTGGGCGCGCGGTACGTCACCGACTCCGGGCGCGCGGGCGTGCTGACCGACCTCGAGCGGCTCGGGCCACGCCTCGCGGAGCTGATCGACGACGCCCCCGCGCGCGCCGCGCTGGCCGCGGCCGGGCTGGCGCGGTCCGCCGAGTTCACGCTCGACGGCGTGGCCGACAGGTACGAGGCGCTGTTCGCGGAGCGGACGCGGACGCGGGCGGCGGGACCGCGAGCGCCACGCGCCCCACGCGCCCCACAGTGGAGCCGGACGGCATGAGCGGTCCCCTGCGCCTGGGCGCCTACGTGCTGGCCGCCGACCCCACCTGGGTGCGGTCGAGCCTGCTGCGCTACTACGACCGACTCGACGTGCTGGTGGTGTCCGTTCCTGTCGATGGGCGCGGCTGGACGGGCGCGCCGGTGTCCGCCCAGGCGGTGCTGGACCTGGTGCGGGAGGTCGACACCCGCGGCATCGTGCGGGTCGTCACCGGCTCGTGGGTGCGGCCTGACGACCCGCTCGCGGGCGACACCGCGCAGCGCAACGACGCGCTCGCCGCCGTCGGCACGAACGTGGACTGGGTGCTGCAGCTCGACACCGACGAGCTGCTGCCCAGCGTCGACGCCCTGGAGCGCGTGCTGCGCGTGGCCGACGATCGCGGCGTCGACGCCGTCGAGTGGCCCATGCGGGTGCTGTACCGCAGGCTCCGCGACGGCGGGTACCTGCAGGTCGTGGGCTCCGACGGCGCCGTGTTCCACGAGTACCCGGCGCCAGTGGCGGTGCGCCCGGGCGTCCGGCTGGCGCACTGCCGCCGCACGGGCGGCGCCTTCCTGCGGCCGGTGGTCCGGGGCGACGTGACCTCCGTGCAGGTGGCCCGCGCCCCCGAGCCGGGCGAGGTCCGTGCCGAGCTGCTCGACCCGTCGGAGGCGATCGTGCACAACTCGTGGGCCCGCGAGCCGTTGTCGGTGCGGCGCAAGATCGCCTCGTGGGGGCACCACGCGGGCTGGCGCTCCACCGCCTACTACTGGACGCACTGGTGGCCTGCCGCCTGGCTGTGGCGCGGCCAGCGGCGCATGCACCCCTTCGAGCCGGCGCTGTGGCCACGGCTGGCCGCGGCCCCTCCGGGCACCGGCGCGCTGCTGCTGGAGGCCGACCGGTGACCGGGCTATCGCCGGGCCCTGACGCCACCGCCGCGCCGGCCTCCGCCCCCACCGCCGGGGCGTCCCTCGGCACGCTGCACGTGGTGGTGCTGAGCTGGCACGGGCGCGAGGACACGTTGCGCTGCGTGGCGTCGGCGCTGGCGGACGGACTGGCGCCCCATCAGGTGCTCGTGGTCGACAACGGCTCGGGCGACGGCCTGGAGGATGCGCTGCGCGGGCTCGACCCCCGGGTGCGGTTCCGGCAGACGGGCGCGAACCTCGGCTTCACCGGGGGGATGAACCACGGGATCCGGGCCTGCCTCGACGAGGGCGCCGGCCTTGTCTGCGTGCTGAACAACGACACCGTGGTCACGCCCGGGATGTTCGCCGCGCTCGTCCGCCATGCCGCCCCCGGCACCGCCGTGAGCCCCGAGGTCCGCTACCTGGATGAGCCGG
>JAEWEI010000171.1 GCA_023389545.1 Actinomycetes bacterium
GGGATGAAGGGCACCACGTGGGTGCAGATCATCAAGGCGGTGCTGCTCATCGCCGGCGCGGGCATCATGACCATCTGGGTGATGGGCAACTTCGGGATGGACTTGTCGGCGCTGCTGCAGGGCGCGATCGACAAGGCCGGCCCGGGCGGAGAGGCGCTCATCGAGCCCGGCAAGCAGTACGGCGCCACGTCGATGACCCAGCTGAACTTCCTGTCGCTCGCGCTGGCGCTGGTGCTGGGCACGGCGGGCCTGCCGCACGTGCTGATGCGCTTCTACACGGTGCCGAGCGCCAAGGAGGCGCGGCGCAGTGTTGTCTGGGCGATCTGGCTGATCGGCATCTTCTACCTGTTCACCCTGGTGCTGGGCTACGGCGCCGGCGCCCTGGTGGGGCCGGACGCGATCCGGGCGGCGCCTGGCGGAGTGAACTCCGCGGCGCCGTTGCTCGCGTTCGAGCTCGGCGGGGCGGTGTTGCTCGGGCTGATCTCCGCGGTGGCCTTCGCGACGATCCTGGCGGTGGTGGCCGGCCTGACGATCACCGCCGCCGCGTCGTTCGCGCATGACATCTACGCGTCAGTGATCAAGGACGGGAAGGTGGACCCGGACAAGGAGGTGCGGGTGGCCCGCATCACCGTGGTGGCCATCGGGCTGCTGGCGATCGTGGGCGGCATCTTCGCCAACGGGCAGAACGTGGCGTTCCTGGTGGCGCTCGCCTTCGCGGTGGCCGCCAGCGCGAACCTGCCGACCATCCTGTACTCGCTGTTCTGGAAGCGGTTCAACACCTCGGGCGCGCTGTGGAGCATGTACGGCGGGCTCATCTCCTGCATCGTGCTGATCGCGCTGTCCCCGGTGGTGTCCGGCAAGGTCGATCCGGTCACCGGGGCGAGCCTGTCGATGATCAAGGACACCTCCGTCGACTTCGCGATCATCCCGCTGGAGAACCCGGGGCTGATCTCGATCCCGTTGGCGTTCGTGCTCGGCATCGTCGGGACGTACCTCAGCAAGACGCCGCCGGCGGCGGGCAAGTTCGCCGAGATGGAGGTGCGCTCGCTCACGGGCGCGGGGGCGGAGAAGGCCTCGGCGCACTGACGGGCCGCGGGCGCGGCGGGCGTCAGCCCGGGAGGTGGGTCACGAAGATCGCCGTCCCGGGCAGGCGCTCGCCGCGCACCGGGCCCCAGCCGCCCCAGGTGCGGTCGTGGCCCGCGGGCCACTCGGGCTCGACCAGCCGGTCGATCACGAGCCCCGCGGCCACGACCTCGCCCACGTGGTCGCCGAGCGTGCGGTGGTACTCGGCGTACAGCACGTTCCCCGAGGCGCCCACCTCGACGTAGGGGCGCCTGTCGAAGTAGGACCTGGTGGCGGTGAGGCCGCCGACGCCGGGATCGTCGGGGAAGGCCCAGCGCAGCGGGTGGGTCACCGAGAAGACCCATCGGCCGCCGGGGCGCAGCACGCGCGCGACCTCGGCGTGCACGCGAGTCGCGTCGGGCACGAAGGGGATGGCGCCGAACGCGGTGAACGCCACATCGAACGAGTCGTCGGCGAAGGGGAGCGCCCGGGCGTCGGCCTGCGCCATCGGGGTGCGCCGCCCGGCGACGTCGTCGTACCGGGCGCCGGCGGCGAGCATGCCGCCGGAGACGTCGGTGGCGACGACCTGGCCCGCCCCGTGGCCCAGCAGCCAGCGCGAGCACTGCGCGGCGCCGGAACCGACTTCGAGCACCCGCGCGCCCGTGATGTCGCCGAGCAGGCGGGCGTCGGCCTCGCGCAGGCCCTCGGGGCACCAACAGAACTCGTCGGGCCCCAGGAAGGCTCCGTGCTCGTCCAGGTACTCCGCGGCGTTCGCGTCCCACCAGCGCCGTCCGGCCCGCCCGCCAGCCTCATCCGGCACCGCGCGGTAGCCGGCATGAGCCAGCTGATCTTCGGAATCCATCGAAAACACCCTTTGACACGGCGTGAATCGCCCTTTGACACGGTAGGTTTCCCCAGATCCGAGGATGTACCCGGACGTAACATCCGCGTGACGTGGCGCGCCTACCGTCGGGGGCTCTTCCCCCGGTGGCGTGATCATGCCACCGGCCCGTCGACGAGGGGTGATCATGTGAAGACCTTCCTGAGGGTCGCCGCATCGGGCGCAGCGCTGGCTTTGGCGCTGACCGGGTGCGCGGCGAGCGACCGTGACGGCGAGGCGGCGCAGAGCGAGACGGGGGGCTCCCGGACCACGTTCGTCTTCGCGGCGTCCTCAGACCCCGCCTCGCTGGACCCCGCGTTCGCGAACGACGGCGAGACGTTCCGTGTCGCCCGGCAGATCTTCGAGGGGCTCGTCGGCACCGTGCCCGGCACGGCTGACCCCGCGCCGCTGCTCGCCGAGTCCTGGGACGTCAGCGAGGACGGCCTGGAGTACACGTTCCAGCTCAAGGAAGGCGTGAAGTTCCACGACGGCACCGACTTCAACGCCGACGCGGTCTGCTTCAACTTTGAGCGCTGGAACAACTTCACCGGCGTGCTGCAGTCCGAGAGCCTGTCGTACTACTGGCAGAAGGTGAACGGCGGGTTCGCGAGCAGCGACGTGCCGGGACTGGACGGCACCGGCAAGTACGAGAGCTGCGAGGCCCCCGACGCGGCGACCGCCGTGATCCACCTGAAGAGCCCGCTGCCCGAGCTCGTCTCGGCGCTGTCCCTGCCGTCGTTCTCGATGCAGTCGCCCGCGGCGCTCGAGAAGCACGACGCGGACGGTGTCACCGGCGGCGAGGAGGCGCCCGTGCTCCCCGAGTACGCCAAGGCGCACCCGACCGGCACCGGCCCGTACGTCTTCGAGAGCTGGAGCCCTGGCGAGCAAGTCGTCCTGGCGGCCAACCCCGACTACTGGGGCGACGCCGGCCAGATCACCAAGATCGTCTTCACCGTCATCTCCGACGCCACGGCCCGGCGGCAGGCGCTCCAGGCCGGCGACATCGACGGCTACGACCTGGTGGGGCCCGCGGACGTCGAGGCGCTCGGCGAGGCGGGCTTCCAGATCGTCAACCGCGACCCGTTCAACGTGCTCTACCTGGCGATGAACCAGGCCAACCCCGAGCTCGCCGACGTGAAGGTGCGGCAGGCCATCGCGCACGCCATCGACAAGGAGGCGCTCGTCGCGCAGACGCTGCCCGAGGGCACCGAGGTCGCCACGAACTTCGTGCCGCCCGCCGTCGACGGCTGGAACAAGGACGTCGCCACGTACGACTACGACCCGGAGAAGGCGAAGGCGCTGCTCGCCGAGGCGGGGAAGTCGAACCTCACCATCGACTTCAACTACCCGACGAACGTCTCGCGGCCGTACATGCCCACGCCCGAGCAGGTCTTCACCGCCATTTCGGCCGACCTGGCCGCGGTGGGCATCACCGTGAACCCGGTGCCCGAGCCATGGAGCCCGGAGTACCTGGACCGCATGCAGGGCACCGCGGACCACGGCATCCACCTGCTGGGGTGGACCGGCGACTACAACGACACCTACAACTTCATCGGCGTGTTCTTCGGCGCTCCGGCGAACGAGTGGGGCTTCGACGACCCGGCGCTGTTCAAGGCCATCGGCGACGCGCGCTACCAGGCGGACAAGGCGGCGCAGACCGCCGCGTACGAGGCGGCGAACGCGCAGATCATGGACCTGCTGCCCGGCATCCCGCTCGCACACCCCGTGCCGTCGCTCGCGTTCAAGGCCGACATCCACGGCTACCCGGCCTCGCCCGTGCAGGACGAGGTCTACAACGTGATCACGATCGGCGACTGAGGAGCAGCACCCCGCGATGACCCGACTCGTCCTGCGGCGCACAGCGCTGCTCGTCCCGACACTGCTCGGGTTGTCCGTCCTGCTGTTCTTGTGGGTCCGCGCTCTCCCAGGAGGTCCAGCCACGGCCCTCCTGGGGGAGCGGGCCACGCCCGAGGCCGTGGAACGCCTCAACACGCTCTACGGCTTCGACCGGCCGGTGCTCCAGCAGTACACCGGCTATCTGGGCCAACTCGTGCAAGGCAACTTCGGCACGTCCACCCGCACCGGGCGCCCGGTGCTGGAGGAGTTCCTCGCCCGGTTCCCGGCGACCATCGAGCTCACCGTCCTCGCGCTGGTGATCGCCATCGGCGTGGGCATCCCGCTCGGCTACCTCGCCGCGCGCCGGCAGGGCGGGCTGGTGGACAGTGGCACCGTGGTGGTCTCCCTGCTCGGGGTCACCATCCCGGTCTTCTTCCTCGCGTTCCTGCTCAAGTGGCTGTTCGCGGTGCAGCTCGGCTGGTTCCCGTCCGCCGGGCGCCAGGACCCGACCATGGTGGCCACGCATCCCACGGGCTTCTACGTGCTGGACGGGCTGCTCACCCGGGAGCTCGACGCGAGCTGGGACGCGTTCGTGCACCTCGTGCTCCCCGCGCTGGCCCTGGGCTCGATCCCGCTGGCGATCATCACCCGGATCACGCGCTCGTCGGTGCTCGAGGTGCAGGGCGCCGACTACGTGCGCACCGCCCGCGCCAAGGGCATGGGGCGCGCCCGGCTGCGCGGCCGCGTCATCCTGCGCAACGCGATGCTCCCGGTCTCCACGACCATCGGGCTGCAGGTGGGGCTGCTGCTCTCCGGGGCGGTGCTCACCGAGACGGTGTTCGCCTACCCGGGGATCGGCAGCTTCCTCGCGCAGGCCGTCTTCAACCTCGACTATGCGGTGCTGCAGGGGTTCATCCTCATCATCGCGATCGTCTACGCGGTGGTGAACCTCGCCGTCGACGTCTCCTATGGCCTGATCGACCCGAGGATGAGGACCCGATGAGCGCCATCGAGACCCCCGAGGCCCTCGCGCCGGCGAGCGGCGCCCCGGCGCCCTCCGACCATGCCGGCGACTCGGCGTGGCGGGCCGCCGCCCGCAGGCTCCGGCGCAACCCGGGCGCCATCGCCGGGGCGGCGATCGTCCTGGTGTTCCTGGCCGTTGCGACGTTCGCTCCGCTGATCGCCCCCTTCGACGCCGGCGAGCTGCCTGGTCGGGCGCAGGTGCGGCCCACGTTCATCCCCGGACCGTCCGCGGAGCACCTGCTGGGCCTCGACCGCTACGGCGCCGACCTGTTCTCCCAGCTCGTCTGGGGCGCCCGCGCGTCGCTGCTCATCGGGGTGCTGTCCACCCTCGTGGGCCTGCTCGGCGGCGTCGTGCTCGGCGTCGTGGCCGGCGGCCTGGGCGGGTGGGTGGACACCGCGACGATGCGGCTCGTCGACCTGATGCTGTCGGTGCCCAGCCTGCTGCTCGCCGTGTCCATCGCGGCGGTGATCGGGCAGTCCTCCACCGCCGTGATCATCGCGATCGGTGTGGTGCAGGTGCCGATCTTCGCGCGGCTGCTGCGCGGGTCGATGCTGGCCCAGCGGGGGCAGGACTACGTGCTGGCCGCGTCGTCGCTGGGCCTGAGCCGGCGCACCGTGACCATGAGCCATGTGCTGCCCAACAGCATCTCCCCGGTGATCGTGCAGGCCACCCTCATGCTCGCCACGGCCGTCATCGAGGCGGCCGCGCTGTCCTTCCTGGGGCTGGGCGGCGGCGCGCCGACCGCCGCCGAGTGGGGCCGGATGCTCACGGCGGCGCAGAACGAGCTCGAGGTGGCGCCGCGCCTGGCGCTGTGGCCCGGCGCCTGCATCGCGGTGACGGCGCTCGGGTTCACGTTGTTCGGCGAGGCGCTGCGCGAGGCGCTCGACCCACGGACGAGGAAGCGGTGAGCGTGATGGGCACGACGACGGAGACGGCCACGGGCCCGGCAACCAGCCCGGGACCGCTGCTGAGCGTCCGCGGGCTCGAGGTGGCCTTCGCCTCCGACGCCGGGCGGACCGTGGCCGTCACGGGCGTGGACCTCGACGTCCACCCAGGCGAGACCGTGGCGATCGTGGGGGAGTCCGGCTCGGGCAAGTCCACCACCGCCGCGGCAGTCATCGGGTTGCTGGCGTCGAACGGGAAGGTGACCGCCGGCCGCATCGTCTTCGACGGGCAGGACCTCACCGCTGGCGGCCCGGCGGCGGTCGCGCGGCTGCGGGGCGTCGAGATCGGCATGGTTCCGCAGGACCCGATGTCGAACCTCAACCCGCTGGCCCGGGTCGGCACCCAGATCGTCGAGGCGCTCGAGGCTGCGGGTGTGGCCCGCGGGCGCGCCGCCCGTGCGCGCGCCGTCGAGCTGCTCGAGGAGGCAGGGCTCCCCGACGCGGAGGTGCGGGCCCGGCAGTACCCCCACGAGTTCTCGGGCGGGATGCGCCAGCGCGCGCTGATCGCCATGGGCCTGGCCTGCCGTCCGCGCCTGCTCATCGCCGACGAGCCGACGTCGGCGCTCGACGTCACGGTGCAGCGCACGATTCTCGACCGGCTCACCGCCCTCGCCACCGAGCTCGGCACGTCGGTGCTGCTCATCACGCACGACCTCGGCCTGGCCGCGGAGCGCGCCGACCGGGTGGTGGTCATGTACCGGGGCCGCGTCGTCGAGCAGGGGCCGGCCCGCGCGCTGCTGCGCGACCCGCAGCACGAGTACACCCAGCGCCTGCTCGCCGCGGCGCCGTCGCTGGCCTCACGCCGGATCGAGATCGCCAAGGCGGCGGGCGACGAGGCGGCGCTCGCGGGCGACCTGCTCGTCGCGGGCGCCAGAGACGAGCCGTCGACGCCTGGCGACGCGGCCGACGCCATCGTCGAGGTGTCCCACGTGAGCAAGGCCTACCGGCTGCGCGGCGCCCGCCTGCTGTCGCGGTCGACGTCCTTCACGGCGGTGGACGACGTCAGCCTCTCGGTGCCCCGTGGGCGCACGGTCGCGGTAGTGGGGGAGTCGGGCTCGGGGAAGTCGACCCTCGCGAAGATGATGCTCGCGCTGGTCGAGCCCACCACGGGGTCCATCACCTTCGACGGCGAGTTGGTGGGCGGCGCCGACCGCGCGGCCGAGGTCGCGTTCCGCAGGCGCGTGCAGCCGATCTTCCAGGACCCGTACTCCTCGCTGGACCCGCTGTTCACGGTCTACCGCACCATCGAGGAGCCGCTGCGCGCGCACGGCATCGGCGACGCGCCCGCGCGGCGCGCCCGCGTGGAGGAGCTGCTCGACGAGGTGTCGCTGCCCATGGACGTGCTGCGCAGGTACCCGGCCGAGCTCTCCGGGGGGCAGCGCCAACGTGTCGCCATCGCCCGCGCGCTCGCGCTGCGCCCCGACCTGGTGGTGTGCGACGAGGCGGTGTCGGCGCTTGACGTCATCGTGCAGGCGCAGATTCTGCGGCTGCTGGCGGACCTGCAGCGGCGGCTCGGGCTGAGCTATCTGTTCATCAGCCACGACCTGGCCGTGGTCCGGCAGATCGCCGACACGGTCTGCGTGATGCAGCACGGCAGGATCGTCGAGCAGGGCCCCGTCGACGATGTGTTCGACACCCCGCAGACCGAGTACACGCGCACGCTCCTGGCGGCGATCCCCGGGCGGGACCTGGAGCTGGCGGCCGGCGTGGGATGACCGCGCGACGGTCGGCGGAGCGACGCGCGTGGGACCCAAGGCCCGGCGGTCCAGGCCGGAGGTGGATACGCTGACCTGGACGGGGGCGCGAACCACGCGCGAGGAACCTTGTCTCCAGGCAACTTGAAGGAGTGCTCGCGTGCGTGTCGGACTGCTCACCGGAGGCGGGGACGTCCCCGGCCTGAACGCGGCCATCCGCGCCGTCGTCAAGCGAGGCGAGGGCGAGCACGGCCACTCCATCGTCGGCTTCCGCAATGGCTGGCGTGGGGTCGTCGACGGCGACGTCATGCCGCTCACCCGGCAGCACATCCGTAACGTGCTGCCCGTCGGCGGGACGCTGCTCGGCACCGCCCGGTACCACCCCAACGCGTCGGACGGCAGCCTCGACGCCGTCATGCAGACCCTTGAGGCAGAGCGCATCGAGGCGCTGATCTGCATCGGCGGCGACGGGACGCTGCACGCCGCGAGCAAGGTCGCCGAGGCCGGCGTCAAGATCGTCGCGATCCCCAAGACCATCGACAACGACGTGTGGGGCACCGACAGGGCCATCGGCTTCGACACCGCCGTCACGATCGCCACCGAGGCCATCGACCGCGTGCACACCACCGCGGAGAGCCACAACCGCGTGATGATCGTCGAGGTGATGGGCCGCCACGCCGGCTGGATCGCTGTCACGTCGGCGATCGCGGGCGGCGCCGAGGTCGTCCTGACCCCTGAGGAGCCCTTCGACATCGACAGGGTGATCCGGTTCCTCAAGCACCGGCACCGCGCCCACGCGAGCTTCTCGATCGTCGTCGTCGCCGAGGGCGCCGTGCCGGCTGAGGGGACCTCCATGTCCTACGAGGCGCCCGTCGGCAAGTTCGGCGAGATCGTCGCCGGCGCCATCGGCGAGCGCGTCAAGGCGGAGATCGAGCAGCGCACCGGGTTCGACACCCGTGTCACGGTGCTGGGCCACGTGCAGCGTGGGGGCATCCCCACGCCCGAGGACCGGATCCTGGGCAGCCGGTTCGGCGTCGCGGCCATCGACGCGATCACGCGCGGCGAGTCCGGCGTGATGACGGCGCTGCGTGGCGAGGACGTCGTGCTCGTGCCGCTCACGGAGATCGCCGGGAAGGTCAAGCACGTGCCGGCCTCGCTGATCCAGGTCGCCCAGGCCCTTGCCTGAGGCCTGGCGCCGCCCGCGCTGGCTTTGACCCGCCTGCCGCTCAAAGATAAGGTTGACGCGGTGTCGCACGTCTTCGTGCCGCCGGTTCGCCGGGCTCGACGACATGCACTGACAACACCACACATCCGCCGGGATCCTTGCCCGCACTACTTCCTGTCCGCATCGGAGTCCATCACTACATGAGCATTTCCACCGCGAAGCCCGCCACGCCGCAGGTCGCGATCAACGACATCGGCACGGCCGAGGACTTCCTCGCCGCCATCGACGCCACCATCAAGTACTTCAACGATGGTGACATCGTCTCGGGCACCATCGTCAAGGTCGACCGTGACGAGGTGCTGCTTGACATCGGCTACAAGACCGAGGGCGTCATCCCCTCCCGCGAGCTGTCCATCAAGCACGACGTGGACCCCGGAGAGGTCGTCCAGGTGGGCGACGAGGTCGAGGCCCTGGTCCTCCAGAAGGAGGACAAGGAAGGCCGCCTGATCCTGTCCAAGAAGCGTGCGCAGTACGAGCGCGCCTGGGGCACGATCGAGAAGATCAAGGAGGAGGACGGCGTCGTCACCGGCACCGTCATCGAGGTCGTCAAGGGCGGCCTCATCCTCGACATCGGCCTGCGCGGCTTCCTGCCCGCATCGCTCGTGGAGATGCGTCGCGTCCGCGACCTCCAGCCCTACGTGGGCAAGGAGATCGAGGCCAAGATCATCGAGCTCGACAAGAACCGCAACAACGTCGTCCTGTCGCGCCGTGCCTGGCTCGAGCAGACGCAGTCCGAGGTGCGCTCGACCTTCCTGCAGACCCTGCAGAAGGGCCAGGTCCGCCCCGGTGTCGTCTCCTCGATCGTCAACTTCGGCGCGTTCGTGGACCTCGGCGGCGTCGACGGGCTCGTCCACGTCTCCGAGCTGTCCTGGAAGCACATCGACCACCCGTCCGAGGTCGTCGAGGTCGGCCAGGAGGTCACCGTCGAGGTTCTCGACGTCGACTTCGACCGCGAGCGTGTCTCCCTGTCGCTGAAGGCCACCCAGGAAGACCCGTGGCAGACCTTCGCGCGCACCCACGCCATCGGCCAGGTCGTCCCCGGCAAGGTCACCAAGCTCGTCCCGTTCGGCGCGTTCGTGCGCGTCGAGGACGGCATCGAGGGCCTGGTCCACATCTCGGAGCTGGCCGTGCGCCACGTCGAGATCCCCGAGCAGGTCGTGCAGGTCGGCGACGACGTCTTCGTCAAGGTCATCGACATCGACCTCGAGCGTCGCCGCATTTCGCTGTCGCTCAAGCAGGCCAACGAGGGCGTCGACCCCAACTCCGACGACTTCG
>JAEWEI010000182.1 GCA_023389545.1 Actinomycetes bacterium
CGGTGGGGGCGCCCGGCAGCCAGCCGTCGAGGTCGTCGAGCGACGAGCGGGCCCGCACGGCCGCGAGCGCCGCCGCGAGGTCGGCGTCCCGGGGGGTGGCGTAGTGGGCGTTGCCGGTGGCGACGAGCGGCAGGCCGGCGGCGGCCGCGAGCGCGGCGAGGGCGTCATTGCGATCGGCGTCGCCGGGGTCGCCATGGTCGGTGACCTCGACGGCGATGTTCTCGTGGCCGAACAACCCGACGAGCCGGTCGAGCTCGGCGCGGCCGGCGAGGAACCCCTCGGGTGTCACCTCGCCTCCCGCTCCCCCGCCGCTGGCGAGGGCCTGGCGGACGGAGCCCTTGCGGCAGCCGGTGAGGATGAGCCACTGTCCGGCGGCCTGCTCGGCGAGGCCCTCCCAGGTGTGCTGCGCGGCGCCCTTGGCCCCGGCGGCCAGGTGCCCGGTGGCGATGGCCCTCGACAGCGCGCGGTAGCCCTCGGGCCCGCGGGCCAGCACGAGCAGGTGCGTGGCGCGGGGGTCGGGGACGCCGGTGGGAGTGTCGAGCACGTCGGGGCCGGTCACGCGCTGGGCGCCCCACCCACCGCCGGGCACGGGCAGGTGCAGCTCGGAGCCGAACACGGTGGGCAGCCCGACGGCGCGGGCCGCCTCGGCGAAGCGCACCACGCCGTAGAGGCCGTCGTGGTCGGTGAGCGCGAGCGCGTCCAGGCCGAGCCGCACGGCCTCGGCGGCGAGCTCCTCGGGCTGGCTCGCGCCGTCGAGGAAGCTGAACGCCGAGTGGGCGTGCAGCTCGGCGTACCGGCCGTCCGTCGTCCGCGGCACGGCGAGCCTCCCGTCCACTGGCCCGGCGCCCTGACACCACAGACACCGGCATCGAACACATGTTCGATGCAACCAGTACACGCCGCCGGATGGCGCGACGTCAAACCACCAGCCAGCGCGCGCCCGGCGCCCGCCTCAGCCCAGTCGGACCTCCGCGTCGGCGGCGCCCGCCCGGTCGAGCGCGAGTGCGGCACTGCCCTGGCCTGCGCTGATGCTGTAGTCGCCGAGGAATCCCCGCACGCTGACCCGCCCGTGCGCGTCGGTGGCCATCGTGCGCGGCTCGTGCCACCACTCCCCCTTCACGAGTCCGTGCAGGGCGTCGTACGCCGGCTTCGGCGTGCCGTCGGCCCGCACGAGGCCGCCGGGCGCCCCCAGCCACATCCCCGCGTCGCTCAGCCCCCAGTAGGTGGCGGCCTCCACCGACGGGTGGGACAGCAGCGTGCGGTAGTGGCTCGCGACCTCCTGCGCCTGGCGCTCCTCGCCCTCCGGGGTGGACGGCCACTCGTCGACCTGGTGGTCGTTGAGGTCCTCGAGGTGGGCGGGCATCAGGTCCCCGGACAGGATGGTCGTCTCGGTCAGGTGCAGCGGCAGGCCGTAGCGGGCGAACCGGTCGAGCACCTCCAGGGTCCGCTCCTCGCCCCAGGCGCCCTGGTGCATGTGGCTCTGCAGGCCGATCGCGTCGACCTCGATGCCCGCCTCGAGGCAGCCCTCGATGAGGCACTCGAAGGCCGTGGACATGTCGAAGTCGTTGAGCAGCAGCGTCGCCGACGGGTTCGTCTGGCGGGCGGCGTCGAAGGCGAGCCGGACGGTCGGAATGCGCCCGCGCTCGCGGCACAGCGGGGTCATCGCGTTGGGGACCTTGTCGAACACCGGCATGATGACGACCTCGTTGATCGCGTCCCAGATGTCGACCACGCCGGCGAAGTCCGCGACGTCGCGCCGGATGCGCGCGTCCAGCACGTCGGCGACCTCGTCCGTGGGCAGGTCGAGCAGCCAGTCGGCGCACTCAGAGTGCCACGCGAGCGGATGGCCCTTGACCACGCACCCGCGATCGGCGAACCAGCGGGCCGCGCGGAGCAGTCGGGCGGTGTCGGGGCGGCCCCGCTGGGGCTCGAACTGCCCCCAGTAGAACGGCAGGGTGACGGCATTGAAGAGCCCGAGCCACTGGTCGGCCAGCCGCAGGTCCGCCTCGGACCCCTCCCCATCGTTGTTCGCGAGGTCGATCTGGTCGAACCCGATGCACCCGAACAGGAAGCGGTGCGAGGTCTGGGCCACCACCACTGGCGTGTCCGCCAGGGGGCGGCCGTGGTCGTCGCGCACCGTCACTGTGACGTCGGCGATCCGATGCGACATGGCCGGGTCCGGCCGGGGGCTCCGTCCCAGGGCGGGGCCCTGGTCGGTCAGGGGGGACAGCACAGCGATGACCTCCTCGTCACGTCACTCAGGCTCCAGGCTCTCAGGCCGAGGGCGGGGCTGGGGCGCGCCACGCCCTCTTCGCGTGAACCGCTCTCCTGGCGGCGGCCGACGTCAGTCGTACGCCCCCTCACACATCCATCGCCCCTGCCAGGAGAGCAGCAGCGCGCCGCCGTCGGCGAGGCTGACCTGCAGGTGCGCCCGGCGCCGGGCTCCCGGCGCCCACCACCGCTCGACCAGTGGCCAGGGGCCGGCCCAGCCCACGACCACCCGCTCCACCCTCGTGCCCTGGGAGTCCGGGGCGCCCCGGACGGTCGCGGGGGCGCCGCTCATCGCGAACCGGTCGTCGAGGCGCACCGGCTCCCCGGCGGCGGTGCGCACCTCCACCGGCTCGGGCTCGACCAGCACCGTGGCGGGCGCCGGCTCGGGAAGCCGCCCAGGCCAGGGCCGGTCGGCGGGGCGTGGCGCGGCGGTCTGGTCCCCCCAGGGCCGCAGCGCCACCTGGTCGCGCACGTCCCGGCCGCCCTGCAGCGCCGCGGTGAGCACCCCGTCACCGCCGATGAGCCCCTGGACCCGGTCAAGCGCCCGATGCGCCCGCAGGTCGCCACCGGATGCCCCACCCCACAGCCGGCCCTGCTCGGCGCCCGCCGGGGCGACGTCCTGTGCCGTGAGGACCAGGCGCACCAGGGCCACCGGGTGGGCGTCCTCGGGTTCCTCGGGCGCCCGGGTCAGCGCGCCGGCGGTGAGCCACCCCTCGAGCTGCCAACGGATTCGGTCGGTGATGCGCGCGGCGGTGAGCCCGCCGAGCCCGCCCGTGTCGGTGCGCCACACCCGGACCAGGTCCTCGCCCTCGTCGGTGCGGGCGGCCACCTGAAGGCGCCCGCACGTGACCGAGTGCTCCATGAGCAGGCCGTGGAGCTCCTCGGCGAGCCGCCTGCCCATGAACGTGGCGACGTCGACCCGATGGGCCGGCGGGTCCAGCTCGCAGGACACCTCGAGGTCCGTCTCGGGGCGACGGCGGGCCGGTGGGCGGGCGTCGTGGCCGCGCGCGAGCAGCTGTGCCCAGGCCCCGAGCCTCCCGAACCGGGCCTGCACGTCACCGTCGGGCAGGTCGGCGAGGTCGCCGAGGACCCGCAGCCCCAGCCGGCCGAGCAGGTCCACGAGCTCGCCCACCTGCCGGTCGAGCCCGTCCTCGACGGCGGCGTGGGCCAGCTCGCTCATGCCGCGCGGGGCGAGGTAGGCGGGCGAGGACCCGGGAGGCACCGTCGCGTCCTCGCGGGCGGCGAGGATCGCCGCGAGCAGCCCGTCAGCGGTCCCGACATGCGCCTCGTGGCCGGTGCGCTGGGCCACCGCCGTCACGATCCGCTCCGCGAGCGCCTCCTCCGAGCCGTGGTAGCGGCTCGCCCCCCCGGCGGGCAGCAGCAGCAGCCCGGCACGGGCCACCTCGATGCCCGCGACGACCGTCTCGACGGCCGTGGCCACGGGCTCGAAGAGCCGCACGTCACGCCCCTCGTCGGCGGCGAGCAGCACGAGCTCGGGGCAGCAGCCCTGCGCCTGCCGTCGGCGCATGCCCCGCCGCACGCCCTGGGCGCGCGCGAGCGCGGAGACGGCGACGAGGCGCTTCCCGTCGTGGACGGCGGCGGGCAGGTGCGGGGGCGCCTCGTCGGCGCGCACGGCCGCGACGACCGGCCAGTCCGGCACCCAGACGACTGTGGTGCGCGTGCTCATCCGACCCGCCCTGCCCTCTGACCCGCCCGTCATCCGACCAGCCGCAGCGGCGCGGGCGCGCCCACGGTCGCACGCCCTCGGTCAGAGCCCGGGACTGGCGGGACGCCAGCCGTCGACCGGCAAAGCGGGAGCGTCAGGGCGATGCTCCGCGGGACGCTGGCGCCGCCACGCCCGCTGCGGGTGACGCGCAG
>JAEWEI010000266.1 GCA_023389545.1 Actinomycetes bacterium
GCTGGGAGCCGGTGGGCTCGGGCGCGGTCGGGACCCACTGGCGCAGGCCCTGCGCCCGCCGCGTCTCGGCGTCCTCCTCGGCGTCCATCACGCTCACCAGCGCGACCGCCCGGGTGCGCGGAAGCGCCTGGGGCGCCTCACGCCGGAGCCAGTCGACCAGTCCCTCGCGCAGGAAGCACCGCAGGTCGAACAGCGTGCCGGCGTCGCGGGCGCTCGCCAGGGCGCGCAGCCGCACAAAGCCCTGGGTCGCGTCGGTCACCTGCAGCACGCCCACCCGGTGGTCCCACAGCGGCGTGTTGGCCAGCAGCCGGGACATCTCCGCGCGCACGTCCTCGACGGGCACCTCCCAGTCGACGTCGATCTCCACGGTGCCGAGCAGATCGGCGGCCCGCCGCGTCCAGTTCTCGAACGGGGTGGTGGTGAAGTACGTGGACGGCAGGATCAGGCGCCTGTCGTCCCAGACGTGCACCACCACGTACGTCAGCGTGATCTCCTCGATGCGGCCCCACTCATTGAGCACGATCACCACGTCGTCGACCCGGATCGCGTCGGTGAACGCGAGCTGCACTCCGGCGAAGAAGTTCGCCAGCGAGCTCTGCGCCGCGAGCCCGGCGACGATCGACAGCAGCCCGGCCGAGGCGAACACGCTCGCGCCGACGCCGCGCGCCTCCGGGAACGTCATGAGGATGCCCGCGAACGCGCAGATCACCAGCACGGCCACGGTGATCCGGCGCACCACGCTGATCTGGGTGCGGATGCGGCGGGCCTGGCGGTTGTCGGGCACGTCCATGCGGTACCGGTTGAGCATCGCGTCCTCGACCACGAACGCGAATGTGCCCACGAGCCAGGACACGGACACGATCAGGGAGATGAACAGCGTGTGCCCGACGATGCGGGTCCAGCGTGCCGGGTCGGTGGAGAGCCAGATGCCGATCCACACGGAGATCAGCAGGAAGGTGACCTGCAGGGGGGCCCGCGACCTCCTCGTCAGGTCGGCCGCGATCGCGTACCGCTTCGCCACCCGGCGTGCGATGACAGAGACGATCGCAGCCGCGATGAGCGCCCCGATGGCGCACGCGACCAGCACGAGAGCCGGGATGACGACCTCGCTCGGGTCGTCGATCACGGCGGCCAGGGTCACCACGTCAGGGTACGCACGGTGCGCGACGGCCGCCCGAGCGCGCGTCCACGGCGCCCAGCACGGGCGCATCACGGGCGCCCGTGATGAGGTCGATGGAGGGACGTCGCGGGAGGTGTCGTGCGGTGCGAGTGCTCGTGACGAATGACGACGGGGTCGCGTCGCCCGGCCTGGCGGTGCTCGTCCGGGTCGCGCGCGCCGTGGGCGGCGACGTGCTGGTGGCCGCCCCCGCACACGACGCGTCCGGCTCGAGCGCCGCGCTGACCGGCGCCGAGCATGGGGGCCGCATCGAGGCCGCGGACGCCCGTCCACCGGGCATGCCCGCAGAGGTGGCGTGCTTCGCTGTCGACGCCACCCCCGGGCTGATCGCCCTCGCCGCCGCGCGCGGACGTTTCGGCCTGCCACCTGACCTGGTCCTCTCCGGTGTCAACCGCGGGCCCAATACCGGCAGGGCGGTGCTGCACTCGGGCACGGTGGGGGCTGTGCTCACCAGCGCCACGCACGGCATCGAGGGCCTCGCCGTGTCGCTCGCAGCAGCCGATCCCGCGCACTGGGACACCGCGGAGGCGTGCGCGCTCGCCACGCTCCGCATGCTGCTTGCGGCGCCCTCGCGGGGCCGCGCGGCCAACCTCAACGTGCCGGACCTGCCCCTGTCGGATGTGCGCGGGGTGCGGCGCGCGCGGCTCGCGGCGTTCGGCGCCGCGCAGGCCCACGTCGAGGAGCGCGAGGGCGGCGAGGTCGTCGTGGCCTACTCCAGCCCGGACGAGTCGCCCGATGACGACACCGACGCGGCGCTGCTCGCACGCGGCTGGGCCACTCTCACGCTGGTCACAGCGCCCACATCTGACGACACGTCACCCCTGGGGCCGGTCGCGCTGCCGGGCTGAGGTGCTGGCTCCTCAGCCGAGCGCCTGGGCGATGAGCAGCATCGTCACCAGGAAACCCGTGACCAGGTTGAGCCACAAGAAGCGGCGCCAGCCACGGTTCGCGCGCTCGCAGTCCGCGTCGGGCACCGACCAGAAGCTCGCGCTGTTCCACGCGTAGGGCAGCGGGAGCAGCGCCGCCAGCCAGCCCGGCCACGGCAGCACCACGAGCGTGGCCGCGGCCAGCAGGTACGCCACGGTGGCCGCGACGACAGTCGCATGGGCGCCCAGAACCGTCGCCACCGACGCGATGCCCCCGTCCCGGTCGGCCCGCACGTCCTGCACCGCGCCGAACGCGTGGGAGGCCATCCCCCACAGGGTGAACGCGGCCAGCACCGGCCACACCGTGCGGGCCGCCAGGTCCGCGCCCACCAGCACCAGGGCGTAGAGCAGCGGCCCGACGAAGTGCATCGCCGAGGTGAACGAGTCGAGCACCGGACGTTCCTTGAAGCGCAGCCCTGGCGCCGAGTACGCGACCACCAGGAACAGCACGGCCAGCAGCGTGGCGCCCGCGCCGAGCGATCCCCGCACGATCAGCCACACCGTGAACGGCGCCGTCGTCACCACGCAGGCCCACAGGATGCGCCGGTGCACGGTCCGCGCGACGGCGGGGTCTGCGAGCGCGCCCTCGATGCCGCCCTTGCGCGGGTTGCGCAGGTCGGAGGCGTAGTCGAAGACGTCGTTGACGCCGTACATCAGCAGGTTGTAGGGCCCCAGGAAGAACAGCGTGCCGACGACGAGCAGCGCGTCGACGCGCCCTCCCGTGGCGACGAGGTACCCGGCGGCGAACGGGTACGCGGTGTTGATCCAGGAGAACGGCCGCGAGGCCGCGATCACCTGCCTCACCCGTCGGCCCCGTCGGCGCTGCCTGGCGCCGGCGCCGCCGCATCCGCGTCCGAGGCCCGACGGCGGCGGCGACCCAGCACCGTCCACAGCACCGGCATCGCGATTCCCGCGGCGACCGGGTAAGCGAAGTCCTCAATCGGGGCGCCCCACACCCACACGCCCAGGATCTTCGCGGGGTCGTAGGTGTACAGGCCCACCTCGATCATCAAAGTGTCGAAGATCAAGGTGAGCATCAGCAGGTGAGCCACCGTCCAGACCACCGCCCAGCCGCGCAGTCGGCGCAGCACCGGCGCGCACACCAGGCAGAGGGCGAGGAGCACGGCGATGTTGAGCACGGCGTTGGTCATCGGTCGCGCTCCGCGGTCTCGCTGGGCTGGGCCCTGAGGCCACGCTCCCGCCCAGCGGCGGACCTGTCGAACCAGCGCCACGCGAGCAGCGCCAGGTAGCAGAGCAGCGTGAGGAAGAACGCCTCCTCCACGGGCAGCTCGGGAGCCAGCAGCAGGCCCGTCATGTGCGGGCTGTCGCCGCGCGCGAAGATGCCGAGCAGCAGCCCGGCGCCGTCCCACAGCAGGAATCCCACGACGCCGATGCCCACGCACCACGCGGAGCGCCGCCAGTCAGACCAGAACGCGAGCCGGTGGGCGCGGTCCAACAGGGCGAGGCCTCCGAGGGAGACCAGCAGGGCGCCGAGGTAGGCGAGGCCTATCACTGCCGCCCGCCCGACGGTCCCACCGGCCACAGGCCACGGGGCAGCGCCGCGTCCAGGAACCCGCGCCGCAGCGGGGTGGGCAGCGGGCGCGGCGACGTCTCGCCGAGCAGGCGCTTGACCACCAGCTCGGCGCTGATCAGGCACATCGGCAGTCCCACACCGGGAATCGTGCCACCGCCGACGTGCAGCAGGTTCGGGACGCGCGGGGACGCGTCACCGGGCCGGAACATCGCGCTCTGCCGCAGGGTGTGCTCCATGCCCAGCGCGGTGCCGCGCCACGCCGAGAAGTCCCGCGCGAAGTCAGCGGGCCCCACCACGCGCCGGGTCACGACACGGCCGCGCAGGTCGGCGATGCCCGCCCACGCCCCGACCTGGTCGAGGAACCTGTCGGCGTGGGCCTCGAGTCGCGCCCGGGAGGCCGGATCGGCGCCGAGCGTGGCATCGGCCGGGAATGGGACCAGCAGGAAGAGGTTCTCGTGGCCGGGCGGCGCGGCGCTGGGATCGGTGGCGGTGGTGCGCGAGACGTAGGCGGACGCCACCTGCGGCACCCGCAGCGTCGACGGGTCCGCGCCTGGGCGCTCGCCCAGGATGGCGGCGAAGTTCCCCGTCCAGTCGCGGGTGAAGAACAGCGAGTGGTGCGCCAGTTCGGGTAGCTCGCCGCGCACCCCCGCCATCACCAGCATCGACGAGATCCCCGGCCCTCGGTCGCGCCACCACGGCTCCGGCAGCGAGCGGTGACGGGGTCCGAGCAGCGCGGTCTCGGTGTGGTGCCGGTCCGCGCCGGAGACGACGATGTCGGCCTCCACGAGCTCGCCCGAGGCGAGCCGCACGCCGCGCGCCACACCTGTGCGCCGGGGATGGCGCAGGGTGCGCGGAGCGGGCTCCACCTCGATCGACGCCACGTCGGCCCCTGTGCGGATCTGCACGCCGTGGTCGCGCGCGATGCGCTCCAGCGCCTCGATCAGCGTGTACATCCCGCCGCGGGGATACCGCACGCCGTCCACGAGGTCGAGGTGGCTCATCAGCGAGTACAGGGCAGGCACCCGGTACGGCGACGATCCCAGGAACACCGCGTGGTAGCCGAGCACCTGGCGCAGCACCGGATGCTGGACGACGCCTGACACCTTGTCGGCGAGCGAGCGGGTGAGCAACGCCGCGAGCGTCCCCGCCCTGCGCAGCACCTCGGCGGACAGCGCCCGGTCGGGCCGCTGGAACGTCGTGTAGAGGAAGTGGTCGAGAGCGATGCGGTAGGCCTCGCTGGACTCGGCGGCGTAGGCGCGCATGGCCTCGCCGGCGCCGGGCTCGAGCGCGTCGAAGGCCTTCCAGTTCAGCTCGGGATCGGCGGCGACCTCCAGCATCGCGGCGGGGCCCGGGCCCACGGGCTCCGGGAAAACCCGGTATGCGGGGTCGAGGCGCAGCAGGTCCAGGTGGTCCTCGACGCGCTCGCCGAGCAGCGAGAACAGGTGCTCGACGACCTCCGGCATGAAGTACCACGACGGCCCGGTGTCGAACCGG
>JAEWEI010000283.1 GCA_023389545.1 Actinomycetes bacterium
CGTCCCTGCTGCTCATCGTCGGAGCCGCCGCGATGCTCGCCGCACGGCCAGGGGGGCCGCGCAGACGGTGCCGCCAGCAGAGGTGACCCGCCTCAGGCGCGGTCGGCCGAGGTCGCGTAGGCGAGCTCGACGCGCCGGTTCTGCGCCCGGCCAGTGGGGTTGTCACGACCGTCCACCATGTTCGGCGCGACAGGGACGGCGCTGCCGTGGCCGGTGACCGTCAACACCAGATCCGGTCGAGCAGCTGCCAGGGCATCGGCCACCGCCTGCGCGCGAGCCTGGGACAGCGGCAGGTTCACGTCGTCACCGCTGATGGAGTCGGTATGCCCGGCGACGGAGACCTGGGCGTCCGGGCCGATCGCCCGAGCGATCTCCGCGAGCGCGGCGTGCGAGGCCGGCGTCAACTCCGACTGACCGAAGTCGAAGAGCAGATCCGAGGTGAGGGTCACGACGGCGGCGCCCGCCTCCTCCTGCGTCCTCTCCAGTCCGATCACGTCTGCTGACAGCGCGAGCACCGACGACGCGGCGTCCAGCGTGAGGACCGCGTCCGCGAGCATCGCGGGAGTGATCTCGGCCTGCTCCAGGCGCGCGAGGTCCCTGTCCGCGGCGGCCACCGCGAGGTGAGGCCAGGGGAGCAGCATCCCTGCGGCGAGGGCGGGCACGAGCAGGCGGCGCGTCACGCGGGTCATCGGGATCACGGCGCCGGGGTCGGTCGCACAGCCGAGAACGTCGGCCACCCCTCGGCGAGGAGCACCTCGAAGACGGCGTCCTCGTCCTGGGGGGCGGGGAAGACCGCCCACGCCTCGACCGTCGCATGGTTGGGGAACTTGAAGAACACGGTCTCCGTGGGGGCCACGAGCGCTGTGCGCTCACACCGGAGCTGCTCCTCCCAGGGGCCCTGCCAGCTCCCGTCCGTGCACAGGGGCCGGTACTGCTTGAGGTTCACCGGGTCGGTGAGCGACGGCAGGTTCTCGATGCCCAGGTTGAACATGTGGGTGGTCGCGTCGTCCGGCTTGTCGTCGTTGTCCCACCGCACTGCCCACCGCAGCGTCATCGCCTCTCCGGAGACCTCGAGGGAGCGCAACGTGGTGGTCAGCGTGCCGCCAGTGGGGGAGTCGCCCACCGTCGCGCCGAACGCCTGCTCGGCGATCGACGCCGACGTCGTCTCCGTCGCGGTCTGCCCGTCTCCGGGCGCGTTGTCCCCTTGGGCTGCGGTCGCCGAGGGGTCGGCGTCAACCGGCTGAGCCGGCTCGGATGGCGTGCAGCCCGTCAGGGCGAGGAGGGCGGCGACCGCCGCGGGGACGAGCAGGCGGCGGGGACTGGTCGACATGGTGCTCCGTGGCGCAGAGGTCGGCGAGCCGACCAGAGACAGGGGATGACCTGGAACGATATCCCCAACGCGGGGTCGCCCCGCCTTGTGCCCACGGGCGCCGTGTCGCGGCGATCGTCACACGATGGTGTCGATCGTCCCGGTGGCGGCCGCCTGCGCGATGGCGATCTGATCGGCCGTGACGGCCGCCTGCGCCGCGGCGATGACGGCGGCGTCGGCCCCCTCCCGCTGGTGCTTGGCGAGCGTGCGCTGATCGGCGGCGAGCTGGCGCTGCAGCTCGGTGGTCGTGGCGGAGGTGCTGGCGGCGGAAGGGCTGGTGGCGATGGAGATCTGCATGGCTGTCGTGCTCCTGGGTGGGCGATGCGGCACAAGCCGGCCGTGCTTGTCCCATCGGCCGGGCGAGCGCCCGCCTGACAGGCGCCCGCCTGAGAGGAGCCTGTGAGTGCGAGCCGGGTGCTCGCGCGCCGCCGGGCCGCCGATGTGACACTGGCTGAGGTCGGGCTCGCCCCGGCGTCGGTGCGCGCGGGGACGCCCTCGCCGCGCGGAGGGGGGTCTCCGTGAGCATCCAGTTGTCCGGCCGGTGGGATCTGCGCGTCGTCGAGGCGGTGCACACCTGGGAGAACCGCTATCGCGTCGAGGGCGCCGCCAGCGGGTCCGGGACGTATCCGGGCGACGTCGGCTCGCAGGTCACCGCGGACGGCGCCGCATGGGCGCTGGTCGCCGAGCACCGGGAGAACGCCGCGGCGGCGTGGAAGCCGTCGGAGATGATGATCGACCCGGGCCTGGACCGGGTGGACGTCCGGGCGGTGATCGGCGCGGAGGACCCGCTGCCCACGAGGGACTTCCGCGACATCCGGTGGGATGCCCGGTTCCTCGACGGCACGCTGTTCGAGGTGCCGTACCGCCCCTACGCGGTGCGCGTCGACGACCTGTTCCAGATGCCCGACGGCATCTTCGAGGCCGCGCTAGGCGTCTACCTCATGGGCGTCCGCGTCATCAACCGATGGGGGCTGCCGTTCACGGACACCCACGTGCTCGACATCTCGGCCGGCAGCCGCAGCGACCTGGCCATGCGCGGGGTGCGCGTCCTCGACACGTGGTCGCAGGCTGAGCTGGCGTCGCTCGGCCAGCGCCAGCTCGGCACGGGGATGGTGCTGGGGCCACTCGCCCCGGGCGCGGGGAAGACCGTCTACTTCAAGGTGGACGTGCGCGACGCGGCGCCGCGCAAGCATGACGTGGAGCTCGTCTGCCGGAACCTGGCCGGCATGGCGGACGCGGGCCACCCCGCCCGACGGGTCCGCACGCAGATCTTCGTCAGCCGCACCTCGGTGGACCCCGCCACGGGCGAGATCGTCTCGCGGGTGCAGGAGGGCACACTGCGGATGAGGCTCCGCGAGTTCGCGCTCGACCAGGTCAACGGCCGCAAGGGCCGCCACCGCTGCCCACCCGAGCGGCGCACCGCTGCCGGGAAGGGCGGCGGCCCCTCAGCCGATCAGCGGGACCTGCTGCGCCGTGCGCTCCAGGCGCTGCTCGACGGGCGACCGGTGGACCCGTGCCTCATCCAGGAGATCCTCGACTGCGCGTGCGCGAGCCGGCCGTGCGGCTGCGGGGGCGGCGACGGGCGCCCCCACGACCACGGCGGCGGGCGATGCGACGACCCGTTCTACGCGTTCCCCACCAAGTTCGACTACACCATCACGCCCAGTGCGCCGTTCCCCGGCCAGTACGGGCCGATCCCTTTCGACGACCCGTGGTGGAAGGTGCTGCTGCTCATCATCGCGATCCTGCTGCTCATCGCCGGGGCGATCGCCGAGGCGGCGGACGTCGCCTACCCGGACGAGGACCTGGTGATCGGGACGCTCGGACGCGTGCAGCGGGACGATGTCGACGCGGCCCTGTGCGTCCTCGACACCGATCGCTCGCTCGCGTTCCTCACGACCCTCGACGCGCAGTCCAACGAGGACTCCCAGAACGCGGTGACCGCGCTGGACGGGGACATCACCCTGGCGACGCCGGTGATGACCCGGGCCGAGCTCGACGCGATCATGCTGCTGCCCGTCACCGACCCACAGCGCAAGGTGCACAAGTCCGGCGCTCGCACGGGCCTCACCCACGCGATCATGACGGGCTTCGCGCCGCTGGGCCACGACCTCGCCACCTGGAGCATCGACCAGCTCGCGCTGGAGACCGACCCCGACTTCAACGAGCTGGTCAGCCAACCCGGCGACTCCGGCTCCGTCTGGGTCCACACCGCCACGCTCCGCCCGGTCGCGCTGCACCACAGCGGCGACGGCCCCGGGACGCTGGGCCGGGCCTCCCTGCTGGACGACGTCCAGCGCCTCATGGGCATCACGATCTCGGGGTGAGGGCGATGGACGACGAGCCGCAGGACCGCACCGCCCGCATCCAAGCCGTCGTGGCCCGGCTGCGCGCCGAGCACGCCTCCGATCCGACGATCCGCACGGTCGGCTGGGGGCTGCCGCGGCGAGGCGGCGCGCTGGCCGACGAGCTGGCCATCATCTTCTACGTCACCGAGAAGCTGCCCTCGCCGCTGAGCATCGAGGCGGCTGGCTCCCGGCCCATCCCCGCCGAGATCGAGGGCTTCCCCACCGACGTCCAAGTGCAGCGGCTGCGGCCCGCGCAGGCAGGCGACCGCGACGAGGAGAAGTACGACCCGCTGCGCGGTGGCGTGGCGACCAGCAACTCCGAAGAGCACCTCGTGTGGTTCAACGGCTCCGGCACGCTCGGCGTCCTCGCCCGGGACGACGCCACAGGCGCCGCCGT
>JAEWEI010000341.1 GCA_023389545.1 Actinomycetes bacterium
GCAGGTAGCCGGTCCACGCGGCGCCGAAGCCGACGGCGAAGGCGGCGACGCGCTGGCCGGGCGTGCGGTCGGGGGCCAGGCCGAGGGCGCCGCCGAGGGCGGCTCCCAGCAGGGCGACGGGCTGGACCTCGGGCCCCAGCAGGCCGGAGAGCAGGACGGTGACGGTTGCGACGGCGGCGAGGAGAGCCCCCGCGAGCACATGTCTGGTCATGACCACCTCGTTGTGGTGAAGGTCTGGAGGAGCCAATGCCCGTCGGGGCGGGGCAGCCTCATCGCTGCGCCTGGGACTTAGGTCCCAACGGGTCGAGCGAGCACTGTCTAGCAGCGCCCGGTATGGGTCGAACAGTGAGTACTAGGTACTTCGCGTCGCAGGGTCGGACATCGTTATCACGCCGTGACCTGGGGCTCGTGGGTCCCGCGCACGAGCGGGTGCGGCGCCCCCCACCCGGTGTTGCACTGGAGGTGAGGTCATCACGCATGACGCTCCGACGCCGAGCCGGCGCCGCACAGGAGGTCTCAGACGCCGGCGCACCGCGTCGCCATGGACGCCGCGAGGCAGCCAGGGCTGCATCGCCACCAAGACGCCGCAGGGCGGACCAGGGATGCCCGGCGGAGGAAGAGGCACATCGTGAGCGAGCAGTCGGGCAGCTCCACCCCCGCGAGCACCGGGTCGACCCCCGGCGCGGGCGCGTCGCACAGCGCCCTGGACAGCGGGCAGGGCAACACCACCATCGCCGACGGCGTGGTCGCCACCATCGCCGGGCTGGCTGCCAAGGAGATCCAAGGGGTCCACGGTCTCGGCGGCGGCGGAGGCGCCGCGCGAACCGTCGGCGCCCTGCGCGAACGCATCCCCGGCGCCCGCCCGAACCACACCCAGGGCGTCAGCGTCGAGGTCGGCGAGAAGCAGGCCGCCATCGACCTGGAGGTCATCATCGAGTACGGGGTGCCCATCGCCGACGTGGCGTCGGCGATCCGGCGCAACGTCATCCACGCCGTCGAGCGCATGACTGGCCTCCAGGTCACCGAGGTCAACATCTCCGTGGTGGACATCCACCTGCCGCAGGACGACGAGGACGACGAGGGCGGCCAGTCCCAGCAGCGATCGTCATGAGCGCCGCGTCGACCTCGGGCGCCCCCGACCCAGCGGACGCCGTGCGCGCCGCGGTGCTGGGCGTGCCGGGCGTCAGCGCCATGCACGGCGGCGCCTTCGCCGACGTGGCGACCTACCTGCCCGGACGTCGGGTCACCGGTGTCCGGCTCGAGCCGGAGCGCACCGAGGTCCACGTGGTCGTCACCTCCGACAACCCGATCCCCGGGGTGGCGGACGCGGTGCGGTCCGCCGTGCAGAGCGTCCGCCCAGAGCCGGTGGACGTCTACGTCGAGGACATCTCAGTCCCCGACTGCCCGTAGCACCCTGAACCTGGAGTTGACATGTCCGCCTCAGTCATCGGCATCTTCGTGGGAATCCTCCTCGCCATCGCCGCCATCCTCGGAGGCTTCGGGGGGTTCCTGCTCGCGCTCGGACTCGGGCTGATCGGCCTGGTGGTGGGCGCGCAGATCGAAGGACGCGTCGACCTCGGGTCGATGGTGCAGGCGGGCCGTCGCCGTGGCTGACGACACGGACGAGGCCGGCCAGCGCGGCGGCCTGAGCATCGCCGACAGCGTCATCGCCCGCGTCGTGGAGGCCGCAGCGCTCACGGTCGACGGAGTCGCCGGGGCGGAGAAGAAGGCCTTCGGACGGGGGTTGCCGCACAGCGAGTCCACAGTGGCCGGGAACCGGGCCCGGATCTCCCTCGAGATCGCGACGCTCTGGCCCCGTCCCGCCGCCGAGGTCGCCAGTGCCGTCCAGGACCGGGTCCGCGAGCGGGTCGGGACACTCCTCGACCTGACCGCCGACTCGGTGGGCGTCGACGTGCTCCGGGTGGTGCAGCCCCCGGCGTCTGCGAGGGGGCGGGTCCGATGAGCGCCCAGCATGCGGCCCCTGGGGTCCCGCCGCTGCGGCCTGCGCAGCAGCCCACCGGCCCCGGCGCCATCGGGTTCGTGGGACCGGTGCTGGCCGTGCTCACCATCGCGCTCGGCGCCGCCCTCCTGTGGGACGCGCTCGCCGTCGCGGGGGTGCTGCCCGGCAACGGGTGGGTAGTGCCGGCGCTCGACGCGCTCAACGGCCAGGCGAAGACCGGGTGGGCGCTCGCGGCCGGGATCGCGGCCGCGCTGGTGGGCCTGTGGCTCGTGGTCGTGTCGTTGCGCAGACGGCGGCGCAAGTCGCTGTGGCTGCGCCGCGCGGTGGGGGTCGGCATCCGTCCCCGGGACGTGGCCCGGCTCGCGCGCGTGGCGGCCGACGACGTGGACGGGGTGCTCGAGGCGAAGGTGACAGCCGGGCGGCGCAACGTGAACGTCGATGTGCGCACCACCGGGGATCCGCACACCGGTGAGCGGGTGCGCGAGGTCGTGATGACCCGGCTCGCGCCGTTGGCCAAGCCGCCGAAGGTGGTCGTCAAGGCGCATGGCGCCTATCCGGCGACGGAGGCCCCGACATGAGCCGGGCAGTGATGGGCTGGGACCGGGTCGCGGCGTTCGTGCTCGGGCTGGTGCTGCTGGCCGCCGGGCTCGCCGTGGTGGGCTGGTGGACGGGGTACCTGGACAACATCTGGTCGGCGGTCCCGGACGCGCTGGACACGAGCGCGGCGGCGGACCTGGCCGGAGAGACGTGGTGGCCATGGGCTTTGGGCGTCGCCGGCGCCCTGCTGGTGCTGCTCGGGCTGTGGTGGCTGCTGTCGCACATCCCGCGCCGCGGGACTGGGCCGCTGCGCCTGCAGGGCTCCGGCTCGGGCGGGGAGCTGAGCATCGACGGCGGCCAGGCCACGCAGGCAGCCGCGGAGGCGCTGGCTCAGACGCCTGGCGTGCGGGCCGCGTCCGGGACGTTCGCGCGGGACCGTGGCGAGCTCGTCGCGGGGCTGCGCGTGACCATCGACCCGACTGCCGACCTGGACGAGGTCGCGAGCGCTGTGGAGGTGGCGAGCGCCGACCTGCACCGGGTGCTGGGACGCGACGACGTGCGGTGCCGCGCGCAGGTGTCGGTCGCGGCGAACGCCCGCCCGGGCGGCCGGGTGTCCTGAGCCGCCGGGCGCGCGAACGGGCGCCCGGGGGTCAGCGCGCTCCG
>JAEWEI010000177.1 GCA_023389545.1 Actinomycetes bacterium
TGCTCGGCGATCTCGGCGTGGGGCTGCACCACGCTCGACAGGGACGGGATCGCGAACGCGGCGTCCTGCGAGCCGTCGAAGGTGATGACGCCCAGGTCCTGCGGCACGCGCACGCCCAGGTCGTGGGCGGCGCGCAGGAGGCCCACGGCCTGCTGGTCATTGGAGGCGAACACCGCGTCGGGCCGGTCGGGGCCGGTGAGCAGCCGCCGCCCGGCCTCCAGCCCGCCGGCGCGGGAGAACGGCGCCTCGACGAGCGGGCCGCGGGCCAGCCCTGCCGCGTCGAGCGCGGCCGCCCAGCCGCTGGTGCGGTCCTGTGAGGTGGGGAGCGCGGCCGGGCCGGCGATGAACCCGATGCACCGCCTGCCGTGCGCGATGAGGTGCTCGGTGGCCGCGCGGGCGCCGCCGATGTTGTCGGGGACCACTGAGGAGGTCAGCGTGCTGGGCGCGATGCGGTCGAGCAGCACCACGGGCGTGCCGGCGGCGATCGCGCCGCTGAGGTCCGGGTCGGCGTCGACACTGGCGAGCATGATCCCGTCGACGCGCCGCTCCATCAGCGCGTTCAGGAGCTCCCTCTCGCGCACCGGGTCGTCGGCGCTGTCCGCGAGCAGGATGAGGTGGCCTGCGGCGTAGACGTGCTCCTCGACCTGGTGGGCGAGCTCGGCGAAGAACCGGTTGGACACGTCGGGGACGAGCAGCCCGAAGGTGTGCGTGAAGCCGCCGGCGAGCGCCCGGGCGACGACGTCGGGCCGGTAGCCGGTGAGCTCGATGGCCTCGAGCACGCGGGCCCGGGTGGCCGCCGAGACGGGCCGCGGGCCGTTGTTGACGACGTAGCTGACCACGGCCACCGAGGTGCCCGCCGCCGCTGCGACGTCGGCGCGTGTGACGCGCCCGCTCGATTGAGCCACACCCATGTCTGCTTCTCGCCCCAGTCGCCGTTGACCCGGACCGCGTGCCGCACCAAGACGGTGCTCCGCACGCGTTGTCTATGCGCGTAGAACGTAGCCAGGCGCCGCGCGGGCGTCCAGCCCCCGTCCGAGTGACCTGCCACCCGGACGGAGGAACATCACGCCTTCGAGGAGGACGCCTTCTTCGCGGGCGCCTTCTTGGCCGGGGCCTTGCGGGCGGCGGGCTTGCGGGCCGGCTTCTTGGCCGGTCCCTTGGCACGCTTCTCCGCGAGCAGCTCGGCGGCACGCTCCAAGGTGATCGTCTCCACCGCGTCCTCCTTGCGGAGCGTGGCGTTCACCTCGCCGTCGGTGACGTAGGGGCCGAACCGGCCGTCCTTGACCACCACCGGCTTCTTCGACTCCGGGTCCTCGCCCAGCTCGCGCAGCGGCGCCGCCGCACTGGCGCCGCGCCCCCGCTTGGGCTGCGCGTAGATAGCCAGCGCCTCCTCGAGGGTGATGTCGAACATCGCCTCCTCGGTGGGCAGGGTCCGGGAGTCCGTGCCCTTCTTCAGGTACGGGCCGTAGCGGCCGTTCTGCGCGGTGATCTCGTCGCCGGACTCGGGGTCCTTGCCGACCACGCGCGGCAGCGACAGCAGCTTCAGCGCGTCATCCAGCGTGAGCGTCGCGAGCTGCATCGACTTGAGCAGTGACGCGGTCCGGGGCTTCGGCGCCGCGGCCAGCGCGCGCTTCTTCGCCGCGGCGGACAGGCCCTCGTCGAGCTCGGGCTCGGGGAGCACCTCTGTCACGTAGGGGCCGAAACGGCCCTTCTTCGCGACGATCGTGGTGCCCGTCACCGGGTCCTCGCCCAGCACGATGTCGCCCTCCGGCTGGGTCTCGATCAGCTCGTGGGCCTTCGCGACCGTGAGCTCGTCGGGGGCCAGGTCGTCGGGCACGGACGCCCGCTTGGGCTCACCGCCCTCGGCGGTCGCGGTGGTGTCCTCCAGGTACGGGCCATAGCGCCCGACGCGCAGCGTGATCCCGTCGCCGATCTCGATCGAGTTGACCTCGCGGGCGTCGATGTCGCCCAGATTCGCGACCAGGCCGTGCAGGCCCCCCGCCTCCACGCCGGCGAGCGCCGCGGCCTCCGCCTGCGTCGCCGCGTCACCGAAGTAGAACGCGGTCAGCCACGCCACCCGGTCCTTGCTCCCCGCCGCGATCGCGTCGAGGTCCTCCTCCATGCCGGCCGTGAAGTCGTAGTCGACGAGCCGGTCGAAGTTCTCCTCCAGGAGCCGCGTGACGGCGAACGCGAGCCAGCTCGGCACCAGGGCCTGCCCGCGGGAGGTCACATACCCGCGGTCCTGGATTACGGAGATGGTCGCGGCGTACGTCGAGGGACGGCCGATGCCGCGCTCCTCGAGCGCCTTCACCAGGCTCGCCTCGGTGAAGCGCGGCGGCGGGGACGTGCGGTGGCCGGCGGCCTCGAGCTCGCTGGCGGTGAGCTCGTCGCCCTCGGCCATCTGCGGCAGACGCGCGTCGGCCTCGCCCTTGCGGGCGCCCCCCTCGGCGTCGTCGTACCGGTCGGTGTCGCGACCCTCCTCGTACGCGGCCATGAAGCCACGGAACGTGATGACAGTGCCCGACGCGCCGAACACCGCGTCCACGTCGCGCCCGGCGAAGCCCTCCGCCGGCACCTCGGCCGGGATCGAGGCCGTCGCGGCCAGGCGCACGGAGGCCGTCGAGCCGCGCGCGTCGCCCATCTGCGAGGCGACGGTGCGCTTCCAGATCAGCTCGTACAGGCGGAACTGGTCGCCCGAGAGCTCATGCGCCACCTGGGCGGGCGTGCGGAAGTGGTCGCCGGCAGGGCGGATGGCCTCGTGGGCCTCCTGCGCCCCCTTGCTCTTGGACGTGTAGACGCGCGGCGCGTCCGGCACGTACTCCGCGCCGTACAACTCGGCGGCCTGCCGGCGCGCGGCGTCGATCGCCTGCGTCGACAGCGCGGGCGAGTCGGTGCGCATATAGGTGATGTAGCCGTTCTCGTACAGCGACTGCGCGGTGCGCATCGCCTGCCGCGACCCCATGCGGAGCTTGCGGCCCGCCTCCTGCTGCAGGGTCGACGTGGTGAACGGCGCCGCGGGGCGGCGCGTGTACGGCTTGGTCTCAAGGCTGCGCACGGTGAACTGCGCGTCCGCCAGCCCGGTGGCCAACGCCGTGGCGAGGGCCTCCCCGAGCTGCACGGCGCCGTCCTGGCCGGTCGACTTCAGGGCGCCGCGGTCGTCGAAGTCGCGACCGGACGCCACCCGGCGGCCGTCGAGCTGCACCAGGCGGGCGCCGAAGTCCGGCTCGGCCGCGTCGGCCACGGCGAAGGTCCCGGTGACGTCCCAGTACTCGGCCGGGACGAACGCCATCCGCTCACGCTCGCGCTCGACCACGAGCCGCGTCGCGACGGACTGGACACGGCCCGCGGAGAGGCCCTGGCGGACCTTGCGCCACAGCACCGGCGAGATCTCGTACCCGTACAGCCGGTCGAGGATGCGCCGCGTCTCCTGCGCGTCGACCAGGCGCTCGTCGAGCTCGCGGGTGTTCTCCAGCGCGC
>JAEWEI010000428.1 GCA_023389545.1 Actinomycetes bacterium
GGGTGGGCGTGTGGACGGCGGCGGAGACCGCCCAGCGCGCGTTCGGCGACGCGGACGCGGTCTCCGTGGGCGACTACCACCTGGCCGCGCAGGTGGGGTGGGCGCTCGCCGGGCAGCGTGTCGACGACGAGCGGATGCTCACGCTGCTGGAGCCGTTCCGGCCGCATCGGCACCGCGTGGTGCGGCTGCTGCTCCTGTCCGGCGCTGCGCGGGTGCCCAGGCGGGGGCCGCGGCTGCCCGTCCAGGACCACCGCCGCGGCTGACCGGGCGAGGTCCCGCGGGCTCAGTGGACGGCCGGCGGGCCCTGGTCGTCTCGCTGGCGCTCGAGCATCACCGTGCGCGCGATGACCTGCTGGTGGGTGGCGGTGCGCTCCGAGCGCCCGCTGCCCACGAAGCTCACCGCCCAGTGCAGCAGCGTCGTCAGCCGGTTCTTGAAGCCGATGAGGTAGACCAGGTGCACCCCCAGCCACAGCGCCCAGGCGGGCAGCCCCCACACCTTGCGCTCGCCCAGCTCCGCGACGGCGTAGAACCGGGAGACGATCGCCATGCTGCCCTTGTCGTGATAGTTGAAGGGCTGGCCGACGGGCTTGCCGCGCAGCCGCCGGCCGATCTGGTCGGCCGCGTGCTCGGCGCTCTGCATCGCGGCCTGCGCGAGCCCGGGCACGCCGTCGATCGACATCATGTCGCCCACCACGAACACCTCGGGGCGCCCGGGCAGGGTGCAATCGGCCTCCACGCGGATGCGGCCGGCGCGGTCCGTCTCGGCGCCCGTCTGCTCCGCGAGGGTGGCGCCCAGCGGCGAGGCCTGCACGCCCGCCGCCCAGATCTTCGTCCGGGTGTCGATCCTGGCGACTGACCCGTCCGGCTCCTGGAGGTCCACTCCGCCCCTGTCCACGCCCACCACGCGCCTGCCCAGCAGCAGTTCGACGCCCATCGACTCCAGGTGGGCGGCGGCACGGTCGCGCAGCTGGGGGTCGAACGGCCCCAGCACCGCCTCGGCGAAGTCGGCCAGGACGATCCGCACATGTGCCGGGTTGATGCTGCGGAAGTTGTCGCGCAGCGCCCGATGGGCCAGTTCGGCGATCTGGCCGGCCATCTCCACGCCGGTCGGCCCCGCGCCCACCACGACGAACGTGAGCAGCGCGCGGAGCTCCTCGACGGTGGTGGTCGGGTCCTGGGCGCGCACCTCGGCGAGCTCGAACGCGCCGAAGATGCGCCCGCGCAGCTCTAGCGCGTCATCGATGGTCTTCATCCCAGGGGCGAACACCGCGAACTCGTCACGGCCGAAGTACGACTGGCTGGACCCTGCGGCCACGATGAGCGAGTCGTAGGACGTGCGCAGCGTGCCAGCCGGAGACCGCGAGACCACCGTGCGCCCGGCGAGGTCGATGTCGGTGACGGTGCCCAGCAGCACGCGGGCGTTGCGCTGGCGCCTCAGCACCTCCCGGGTGGCGGGCGCCACCTCCCCGACGGACAGCACCCCTGTGGCCACCTGGTACAGCAGCGGCTGGAACAGGTGGTACCCGGTGCTGGCCAGCACCGTGACGCGGACGTGCTCGTGGGCGAGGGCCTTGGCGGCGAAGAGCCCGCCGAAGCCCGAACCGATGATCAGCACATGGTGGCGCGGCCCTCCCGCCGCCGCCGGGCCGTGGCTCGTCTGCATGGGGTCCCCCGCTCGTCGTGCGCTCGGCTCGCTTTCGACGCTAGGCCCGGGGCCCACGGCGCGCGCGTCGAGAGCGGTCCGCGCGGGCGGGGAGTGCCGGGGGCGGGCGCGGCCCGCCGGGCATGACGGGATGCGATTGACTGCGGCGGGCGCGACGCTGGACCGGCCATATCCGGGACGGCAGAGGGGGCAGCAGTGGAGTTCCAGGAGGCCGTCGAGGCAGTGGGGAAGTGCGTCGACGCCGCCGGGGTCGCGGCGATCGTGCTGGGCGCCGTCGCCGCCGCCGTCCGGGCCCTGCGCCGGGCGCGGTCGGGCGCAGGGCCGGTGTACCAGCCGTTCCGCCAGCAGCTCGGGCGGTCGATCCTGTTGGGCCTCGAGCTGCTCGTGGCGGCGGACATCATCCGCACCGTGGCGGTCAGCCCGACGTTCGAGAGCGTGGGGGTGCTGGCCGGGATCGTGCTGATCCGCACGTTCCTCAGCTTCTCGCTCGAGCTGGAGATCACCGGCCGCTGGCCGTGGCAGCCCGCCCCGCCGCTGGCCAGGGGGGATGCGGGCGCCGGGCTGGCGCCGGGGGCCGGATGACCCGGGCGCGCGTGGGGATCAGCGGGTGGCACTACCCGCCGTGGCGGGGCTCGTTCTACCCGCGGGGCCTGCGCCAGCGCGAAGAGCTCGCGTACGCGGCGTCGCGGATGGGCGCCATCGAGGTCAACGCGTCCTTCTACTCGCTGCAGCGGCCCGCCAGCTACGAGTCCTGGGCTGCCGCGACGCCTGACGACTTCGTGATGTCCGTGAAGGGAAGCCGGTTCATCACGCAGATGAAGCGGCTCGTCGACGTGGAGGTCCCGCTGGCGAACTTCTTCGCGTCGGGCCTGCTCGCGCTCGGGCGCCGGCTCGGCCCCGTGCTGTGGCAGCTCCCGCCAAGCCTGCCCTATGAGCCGGACAGGTTGGCCGCGTTCTTCGACCTGCTGCCGCGCAGCACCTCGGAGGCGGCGAGGCTCGCGTCCCGCCATGACGCGCGCCTCGATGGGCGCGCGCTCACCTCCACCGAGGTGGACCTGCCGGTGCGGCATGCGCTCGAGGTGCGCCACCCGTCTTACGCGACATCGGGCCTGGTGGAGCTGCTGCGCGAGCACGAGGTGGCGCTCGTGGTGGCGGACAGCCCCGGACGCTGGCCCCGGCTGGCCGATGTCACGGCCGACTTCGTGTACGTGCGGCTCCACGGGGACACCGAGCTGTACGCGAGCGGCTACACCGACGAGGCGCTCGACGGCTGGGCCAGCCGGGTGCGGCGCTGGCGCGCGGGCGACGGCGACGTGGGGGAGGCGCTGCTGGCGCCCGCCCCGCCGCCGCGGCCCGGCGGCCGTGACGTGTTCGTGTACTTCGACAACGACGCCAAGGCCCACGCCCCGCAGGACGCGATGGCGCTGGCGGCGAGGCTCGGCGAGGGGACGCACGACCAGGCGGCGCCGTGCCCTTGACAGGCCGCCCGGTCAGGCTGCCGGGCCGAGCAGCGCCCGGCCCTCCTCCGCGTCCCGGTCGCGCGCGGAGCGCAGGTCCCAGCGAGGGCGGCGCAGCGCGTAGAGCACGAACGGCGGCGCGCCCACGAGCACGACAACGCCGGCCAGGAGCCACGGGTACGCCTCCACGCCCGCCAGCGCGCCGGGGGGCGGGATGAACGCGACGAGGAACCCGGCCAGCGAGGCGAGGAAGCCGACGGCCGCCACCACCGGGAGGGCGGGCGCGCGGTAGCCGCGGACGACGGCGGGATGGGTGTGGCGCAGCCGCAGTGCCGCCACGAACAGCAGCATGTACATCACCAGGTAGAGAGCCGCGGCCATCGCCCACAGCAGGCCGAGCACCGCGGACGCGGCGGGCGCGAGCGCGAACACCACGGCGATCACGCTGACGACGGCGCCCTGGGCCAGCAGGGCGCCCTGCGGGGAGCCTTCCGGCCCGGCGTGCTGCAGCACCGGTGGCAGCAGGCCGGAGCGGCCCGCCTCCACGAGGCCGCGGTTGGGCCCGGCGGTCCAGGCGATCACCGCGCCGGCGGCCCCGACCGCGAGCAGCACCGCGACCACCGGGACGGCCCATCCGGCCCCCCAGTGCTCCAGGTAGCGGTGGAGGGCGAGGCTCATGGCGGCCAAGCCCGTGTCATAGCGCTCCACGACAAGGGAGATCGCGATGGCCGGCAGCACCAGGACAGCGGCCACCAGGGCCGCCGCCGCGCCGACCGCGCGCGGCACGCTGCGCGCCGGGTGTCGCACCTCGCCGGTGTGCGCGGCGCTGACCTCGAGGCCGGTGAAGGACAGCACCCCCGAGACGAGCAGCACGACCGAGGCCGCCCCCGAGTACGGGGGCACGAGCTCGGCGGCGTCGAGGCTGACCTCTGAGGGCTGTCCGGTGGCGAGCCACCCGGCGCCTAGGCACACGAGCAGCGCCGCGGGCAGCAGGACGCCCAGCGCCCCGGCCCAGGCGCCCACGCGGGCGAACAGCGTCCCGCCCCGCGCGACGAGCAGGGCGCCGCCCCAGAACAGCACCAGCATCACCACGGCGACGCCCGGGCCCGACGACGTCGCGTTGTCGCCCAGCACCGCCCAGGCCAGGCAGGCGGCGGCGAAGGCCAGCAGCACCGGGACGCGGACCAGCCCGTGGGCCCATTGCAGCCAGGCCGCCGCAAGGCCCCAACGCGGGCCCAGCCCCTCGCGCGCCCACACCGCGACACCACCCCGCCAGGAACTGCCCAGCTCGGCGACCACCATCGCCACCGGGACCAAGAACAGCACAGCGGGCGCCAGGAGGATCAGCGCGGCCCCCAGGCCGTAGGCGGCCATCGCGGGCACGCTGCTCATGGACACGACCCCGACGACGGCGAGCAGGGCCAGCTCGGCCGACCCGAGCGGCCCGCGGACCGCAGCCGACCACCGGCCAGGGCGACGTCGGGGCCGGGCCCGGATCGGCAGGACCGCCTCGGACGCGACCGTGGCGGGCACGTCGTCACCACCCACCGACGGCGCCCGCCCGCTCGCCACCCGTGACGCTCAGTGGTGGAACGCCGACTGCGGCGACTCCTGCGGGACGGCCCCCTCCAGGCCGTCCAGGTACTGCGTCTGGGTCTTGATGTCGTTGAGCAGCAGCGCGGCCAGGTCCATGCTCAGGCCGTTGCGCACCACGATGCGCTGCACTGTCACGTTCGACAGGTCGTCCGGCAGCGGGTACGCCGGCACCAGCCAGCCTCGCGTGCGCAGCCGGTCCTGCAGGTTGTAGAGGGTCCACTTGTCCGTGTAGCCCTCCTTGATCCGCCACGCGAACACCGGGATGTCACTGCCGTCGTTCCACAGCTCGAACGGCCCGAGCTCGGAGATCCCCTTGGACAGGAACAGCGCGACGTCCTGCGAGGCCTTCTGGACCTCCAGGTACCCCTTCCGGCCCAGGCGGAGGAACAGGTAGTACTGCAGCAGCACCTGCGCGCCGGGGCGGGAGAAGTTCAGTGCGAACGTCGGCATGTCCCCGCCTAGGTAGCTCACGTAGAAGACCAGCGACTCCGGCAGGTACTCCTTGTCGCGCCACACCACCCAGCCCAGCCCGGGGTACACCAGGCCGTACTTGTGCCCTGACGTGGAGATCGAGTGCACCCGGTCGATCTGGAAATCCCAGACGAGATCGGGCTGCAGGAATGGGGCGACCATCGCGCCCGACGCGCCGTCCACGTGGATCGCGATGTCCAGGCCCGTCCTCTCCTGGATGCGGTCGAGCGCCTCGGCAACTTGCTTCACCGGCTCGTACATGCCGGTGTACGTGACGCCCAGGATGGAGACCACGCCGATCGTGTTCTCGTCGACGTACTTCTCCAGGTCGTGCCCGTCCAGCGTCTTGTGCTCCTCGGTGATCGGCACCAGGCGCGGCTCGATGTCCCAGTAGTTGCAGAACTTCTCCCAGCACACCTGCACCGCCGAGCTCATCACCAGGTTGGGGTGGTCGGTGGGCTTGCCGTCCTTGCGCCGCGCCTCCTGCCAGCGCCGCTTCAGCGCGAGGCCGCCCAGCATGCACGCCTCGGACGAGCCGATGGTCGAGCACCCGATCGTCTTCGAGGCGTCCGGTGCGTGCCACAGGTCGCCGAGCATCTTCCAGCAGGTCTGCTCGATGGCCGCCGTCTGCGGGTACTCGTCCTTGTCGATCATGTTCTTCTGGAACGAGTCGTTGTAGAGCTTGATCGCGTGCTCGTCCATCCAGGTGCCCACGAACGTCGCCAGGTTGAGCCGCGCGTTCCCGTCGAGCATCGTCTCGTCGTGGACGATCTGGTACGCCGTGGCTGGCAGCATCGAGTCCTCTTCGATGGACGTCCTCGAGGAGACTGTGCCCTCGCCGCGTCGGGCGAAGATCGGGTCCGCGGCGTTCAGGCTCTCGTTCAGGCTCTCGTTGGTCGACATGTCTGATCCTCCTGTGGCCCCGTGGCCGGGCCTCGATCGAACGGTCGTCCGCGACGTCGCCGCCGCGGCCGATGGTCACCAGGGGGAGTGCGCGCAGGGTCGCCCACGCGTGCGGGCAGGGACGAGGCCGGCTCGTCGAGGGGCGCCCAGGAACCGCCGTGGGCGAGGGGCCCGGCGGAGGGCTCGCGTCAGCCGGGCGGTGTGTGAGAGGTCGTCGTGGGTGGTGTCATGCCTGCCCCCTTACTCCCACCTGCGTCAGATCAGGCTACGTCCGACCACGGCGAGCGGCGCGCCCAGCCCGTCGTGCCCGCTCACAGCCACTTGCGGCTGCGGAAGAAGCCGAACAGCCCCACCGAGCACGTCACCATGAGGGCCAACGCCATCGGGTAGCCGAGCGGCCAGTCGAGCTCGGGCATGTTCGAGAAGTTCATGCCGTAGATCCCGCCGACCAGGCTCGGCGCGAACAGGATCGCGGCCCACGCGGAGATCTTCTTGACCTCCTCGTTCTGGACCAGGCTGGCGCGCGTCATCGCCCGCATCTCCTCGTTCTGCCGCTCGGTGACGACCGTCGCATTGAGGGTCAACGCGTTCTCCAGCAGCGCACGGTGATAGTCCACCCGCTCGACGATGCGCTCCACATGGTCCTCGACGTCACGCAGGTGGCGGCGCAGATCGTCGTCGACCTCGTACTTGTCGAACCCTGCGCGCAAGGCCGCGAGCATCCGCAGCAGCGGATGGGTGGCCCGCTGGAACAGCATCACCTCGCGGTACAGCTGGTAGATGCGGCGGGACACGTCCGGGTTGCCCGCGAACACGTCGTCCTCGATCTCGTCGATGTCATTGCGCAGCCCGTCGACCACCGGCACGTACTCGTCGACCACCTGGTCGAGGATCGCGTACAGCACCGCCTCAGGCCCCAGGCGCAGCAGCTCCGGGGAGGCCTCCATGCGCCGGCGCACCTTCGCCAGGTCCGGCGACTCGGCGTGCCGCACCGTCACCACGAAGTCGGCGCCCGTGAACACGTGCAGCTCGCCGAACTCCACCCGCTCGTCCTCGTCGACGTACCGGGCCGGCCGCAGCACCGTGAACAGCACATCCCCGTACCGCTCCAGCTTGGGGCGCTGATGGGCGCTGATCGTGTCGTCGACAGCCAACGGGTGGATGTCGAACTCGCGCGCGATCGACGCGATCTCCGCCTCGTCCGGGCGGTACAGGCCGATCCACGCCATCCCGCCCTCGCTCGCGAGCAGCTCATAGGTCACGTCGAGCGACTCAGGCTCGGCCCGGCGCCGGCCGTCCACGTAGATGGCGTTGTCGATCACAGTCATGCGCGTGCCTCCAGGTGCTGGCCCACGGCGCTGGCCGCCCGCGGGCCAGACCATCATGTCCCGCGGCACGCGCTCGCGGCCCCCTCACCGCACCCGGTGTGTTGCCCCGAGCAACGGACGGTGGCAGCGTGCACGCCATGGCTGAAGCGCGTGATCTCCTGACGGACGGGTTCGGACGTGTGCGGGAGGTGGTGCACGCCGCGCTGCGAGGGATGACGCCCGACGACCTCGCCTGGCGCCCTGCCCCGGGCGCCAACACCATCGCCTGGCTCGTGTGGCACCTCACCCGCGTGCAGGACGACCACGTCGCCGACGCATTCGACCTCCCGCAGGTGTGGACCGCCCACGGCTGGGCGGAGCGCCTCGACCTCGGCAGGCCCGTCGACGACACCGGGTACGGGGACTCCGCACAGCAAGTAGGCGCCGTGCGGGCAGGCGCCGACGCGCTCGCGGGCTACCACGACGCCGTGCACGCCAGGACCGCGGAGCTGCTCGCCGGCGTCGACGCCGCCGAGCTCGACCGGGTCGTCGACACGGCGTGGGACCCGCCGGTCACCCTCGGGGTCCGGCTGGTCAGCGTCCTCTCGGACGACCTGCAGCACGCGGGCCAGGCGGCCTACGTCCGGGGCCTGGCCCGCGCTCGCGGCTAGAAGTCGATCTGGTCCGCGGCTGACTCGGGGTCCAGGCGCCCGGCCGCGACGTCGTGCAGCGCCTCCCAGCAGGTGTCCATCAGTGCGAGGTTGGCGACGAGCGCGGCCTCGAGCAGGGCGTCGAAGGCCGGGCCGTCGAGATCCGCGTCCCCGATGTCGATGCCGGTCCGCGCCCGCACCTCGCCGTCCTCGAGGTCGATCTCCACGGCGCCGGACAGCAGGCCGTAGTTGATCCGGGCGAGCAGCTCGACGACTGCGGCGCGGTGCTCAGCGGGAACCTCATCGGGCAGCACGGAGAAGACGCGGACACCGGCGGGATCGTCGTTGACGTGCGCGAGCACCGGCCAGGGCAGGGGCTCGTCGTCGGGGGAGCGCAGCACCATCAGGCTCGGGTCCTCGGCCGCCTCGACGACCCACCCCCGCGCCTCGAAGAAGGAGGCGACGCGGGCCTCCAGGCCAGACGTGGACATGTCAACCGCCTTCCTGTGGGGCCCTCGCCCCACGATGTCGTGGATGCCCGGCGCTCACCAGGCGGAGCGCGTGTAGTCCTTCAAGAAGCACCCGTACAGGTCCTCGCCCGCCTCGCCGCGCACGATGGGGTCGTACACCCGGGCGGCGCCGTCCACCAGGTCCAGCGGCGCGTGGAAGCCCTCCTCGGCGAGCCGCACCTTCGTCGGGTGCGGCCGCTCGTCGGTGATCCACCCCGTGTCGACGGCGGTCATGAGGATGCCGTCCTGCGCCATCTCCTCCGCGCTGGTGCGCGTGAGCATGTTGAGCGCCGCCTTGGACATGTTCGTGTGCGGGTGCCCCGGCCCCTTGTAGCCCCGGGAGAACACCCCCTCCATCGCCGAGACGTTCACCACGTAGGTGCGGCGCGACGGCGAGGCCTTCATGGCCGGGCGCAGCCGGCTGATGAGGATGAACGGCGCGGTCTGGTTGCACAGCTGCACCTCGAGCAGCTCCATCGCGTCGACCTGGTCCACCGTCGCCACCCACGAGTTCGTCTCGCCCGTGTCGGGAACGAGCCCGCCCGCGTCGATGGACGTCCCCGCGACGAGCCGCTCGAGGGACGCCGCCTCGGCCGTGAGCGCCATCGACGCCACGTCCTGCCGCGTCGCCAGCTCGAAGACGGGGCTGGTGAGCTCCGTGACGGCGCCGGCCAGCGCCCGCGGATGCGCGTCGCTGGTGTGGCCCAGGGTGCGGATCTCCGGCATCGGGCCCGCGGGCAGCGGCTCCAGCTCGGCGTCCGCCAACGGCGAGTACGCGCCGGGGGAGCGGCGCACCGTCTGCGCGGCGTTGTTGATGAGGACGTCCAGCGGCCCGGCCGCGGCCACCGAGTCGGCCAGCGCGACGACTTGCGCCGGATCGCGCAGGTCGATGCCCACGATCGACAGCCGGTGCAGCCACTCGGCGCTGTCCTCCATCGCCGCGAACCGGCGCGCCGCGTCCTTGGGGAACCGGGTCGTGATCGTCAAGTGCGCCCCGTCGCGCAGCAGCCGCAGCGCGATGTACATCCCGATCTTCGCGCGCCCGCCCGTCAGCAGCGCACGGCGCCCGGTCAGGTCGGTGCGCGCGTCGCGCTTCGCGTGGTTCAGCCGCGCGCAGGACGGGCACAGCTGGTGGTAGAACGCGTCGACAGTCGTGTACAGCTCCTTGCAGATGTAGCACGGCCGCGGGCGCAGCAGGGTGCCCGCGATGGCGCCCTGCGCGTTCGACGTGATGGGCAGGCCGCGCGTCTCGTCGTCGATGCGGCCCGGGCTGCCCGTGGCCGTCGCAGCCACCACCGCGCGGTCCGCCTCGCTGATCGCGGCGCGCTTCTCGGTGCGACGCTGCTTCTTCGCGGCCTTGAACAGCCCCGCCGTCGCGCGTCGCGCCACCGCCAGGTGCGGATGGTCCGAGGGCAGGTCGCCGATCTGGTCGATCACCCGCAAGAACACCTCGAGGTCTGCGGGGTCCACGCCCTCGGCGGCCTCCGCCGCGCGCACGTCAGAGGAGTCCGTCGCCGTCATGTTGCTGTGCCGTCCTACGTTCTTTGGGGCCGGGCCACCGGCCACCCCGAGATGAGCCGCGCCCACTGTACGGGCCGCGGCTGGCGATCCTTGACCCCGCCCCAGCGCCGACTTACGTTCGAAGGAGGCCGACCGGGCGACGGTCGTGCGGTCCGCCGTTGGAGGAGCCATGCTTTCCGACTACGCGCCGTGCCCTGTGTTGGCCGTCGCAGACCTCGACCGGGCTCGCGCGTTCTACGAGGGGACCCTCGGGTTCGTGGCCGCCGATGACGAGACTCCGGAGGGGGTCTTCTACAACGCCGGTGGCGAGCGCTTCCTCGTCTACCCCTCCGCGTTCGCCGGCACGAACCAGTCGACCGCCATGTCCTTCTCGGTCGACGGCACCGACTTCGACGACGAGATCGCCAACCTGCGCCAGCACGGGATCGACTTCGAGACGTTCGAGGCCGAGGGGATCGTCTGGTCCGATGGGATCGGCACGATGGGCGACCTCCGCTCGGTGTGGTTCTCCGACCCGGACGGCAACATCCTCAACGTGGAGTCCTCGCTCTGAGGCCGCGCTGAGCACCCGCCTCGCGCAGAATGGCCCGGTGCGCGCGCGCCCGATGACACCCGACGCGGTGGTCAGCCACCTCGTCCAGGAGATCGGCACGCGTTCCGCCGGGCGGCTGCGCGTGGCAGTCGACGGCCATCCCGGCGCCGGCCCCGCGTGGCTCGCCGACGCGCTCGTGGACCCGCTGCGGGCCGCTGGCAGGCCCGTCGTGCGAGTCCACGCCCACGACTTCCTGCGACCCGCCTCCGTGCGGCTGCAGTACGGGCGACACGACCCCGACGCCTACCTGGAGAACTGGGTCGACCACGGCGCGCTCGCCCGAGAGGTCCTCGACCCGCTGGCTCCCGACGGCGGCGGGCGCTACCTCCCCGCCTTGTGGGACGCGGAACGAGACCGCGCCACCCGCGCCGCGTACCAGCACGCCCCGGACAACGCGGTCCTGGTCCTCGACGGGACTCTGCTCCTCGGCCGGTGGCTCGACCTCGACCTCACCGTCCACCTCGCGCTGCGTCCCGACACCCGGCGCCGCCGGACCCCGCCGGACGAGGCGTGGACGCTCCCTGCCTACGACCGCTATGACGCCGAGACGCAGCCCGAGGGCGCCGCCGACATCGTGGTCCGCCTCGACGACCCCAGGCGCCCGGCCTTGGTCGTCGAACGGTGACGCCGACGCCCGGGGAGACCACCAGATGAGACGGTCCAGGACGTGGGACAGATGACGAGCAGCGCCGCGCTGCTCCTCTACCGGGGGACCACCCCCGACATCGAGGTGCTCCTGGGGCACATGGGCGGGCCCTACTGGGCGGCGAAGGACGCGCGCGCCTGGACCATTCCCAAGGGCGAGCACGCTCCCGACGAGGACCCGCACGCCGCCGCCGTCCGCGAGTTCACCGAGGAGATCGGCCGCCCGCCCCCGCCCGGCCCCGAGCTGTTCCTCGGCGCCGTGCGCCAACGCGGGGGCAAGACCGTCACCGCGTGGGCGCGGCGCGCTGACCTGGACGTCAGCACCATCACCAGCAACACCTTCGAGCTCGAGTGGCCGCCGCGCTCCGGCCGCCGCCAGCGGTTCCCCGAGCTCGACCGTGCCCGCTGGCTCACGCTCGACGAGGCGATGCCCGCCGTCGTCGCGGGCCAGGCCGTACTGCTCGATCGACTGCGGGCGGCCCTCGCCGAGAACCCGTGACGGCGGCCACGCCGTGCCTGACGAGCCCACACGGCTGGGCGCCCGCCGGAGGGTTCCGACCCGGGCCGTCGGGCCTCACGGTCCGTGCGCACGGACGTCCGTCCGGCATGACGTCCTTGTGGCCCGCGGAAACAGCCCGGCATCGTGGCGCCGTCCGTCCCAGCACCACGCAACGTCGCGTCGTCAACCACGGAGAAGCCACCATGGCCAGCACCCAGTTCGCCCGCCCGTCCACCGAGGCGCCGAGCACGGAGCCCACCCAGCTCGACGTCGTCACCACCCGCCGCGGGCGCCGCCTGCTCGCGTGCCTGCGCATCGCCACGGGGTTCGTCTTCCTCTGGGCCTTCCTCGACAAGACGTTCGGCCTGCGCCACAGCACCGGGGCGCCGCGTCCGGACGGGTCCGTGTCGCCCTCCTGGCTCGACGGGGGAGCTCCCAGCCAGGGCTACCTGCAGAACGGCGCCGTGGGTCCCGCGAAGGACTTCTTCGCCGCGATCGCCAGCCCGGCCACCGACTGGCTGTTCATGCTGGGCATGCTCGCGGTCGGTCTCGCCGTGATGCTCGGCATCGGGCTGCGGCTGGCCGCCTGCGCGGGCTCGCTGCTGATGATGACGCTGTGGGTGACCCAGTGGCCACCACAGGAGGGCTCGATGAACCCGGTGGTCGACCAGCACCTGGTCTACACGCTCGTGCTGGTCGTCTGCGCGCTGCTGCTGGCGGGCGACACCTGGGGGCTCGGCCGGCGCTGGGCGAGCCTGCGGCTGGTGCAGCGGGTCCCGCTGCTCCGCTGACATCAGCCTCGCGGGTATCCGGAATATGCGAGGCAGCGGTCGTGCGCATTGGAGAGTCCGCCGTGGAACGACGAAGGCCCCAGGTCGATGACCTGGGGCCTTGCTGGTGGGCGATACTGGGATCGAACCAGTGACCTCTTCCGTGTCAGGGAAGCGCGCTACCGCTGCGCCAATCGCCCAGAAGACTGCGAGGTGGAGATGGGATTCGAACCCACGTGGACGGCTTTGCAGGCCGCTGCCTAGCCACTCGGCCACTCCACCATGAGAGCCGGTCCCGGCCGGCGCGCGACCAAGATCCATCTCCGAGCGGACGACGGGATTCGAACCCGCGACCCTCACCTTGGCAAGGTGATGCTCTACCACTGAGCCACGTCCGCAC
>JAEWEI010000178.1 GCA_023389545.1 Actinomycetes bacterium
GGGCGCCGGCGTGCAGCGCGTCGCCCCCGTTCGAGCCGGCGCCCGCGATCACCACCACCGCCGCGCCCCGGACTTGGCCGCGCTGCTCGCGCAGCAGCCCCAGGACGCGGGTGGCGAGCGCATACGCCGCGCGGTCCATGAGCGGGAGCCCTGCGGCCAGCAGCGGCTCCTCGGCGGCCCGGACATCGGCTGAGCTGTAAGCGAGGATCACGTGACCATCATGTCGGCCCCACCGGCGGCGGTCGCGCCGGGTTCACCCGTTAGGTTCACTCCATGCGATTCGGACTCTTCATCCCGCAGGGCTGGCGACAGGACCTGACAGGCATCGACCCCCGCGAGCACTGGGCCGTCATGCACGGATTGGCGCGGCATGCCGACGACGGTGACGCGTGGGAGGCCGTCTGGGTCTATGACCACTTCCACGCGGTGCCGGAGCCCAACGGCGAGGCAACCCACGAGGCCTGGAGCCTCATCTCCGCATTCGCCGCGAGCACCCAGCGGGTGCGGCTCGGCCAGATGTGCACGTGCATGTCCTACCGGAACCCCGCCTACCTGGCGAAGGTCGCCGCGACCGCCGACGTCATCTCGGGCGGCCGCGTGGAGATGGGCATCGGCGCAGGCTGGTACGAGCACGAGTGGCGTGCGTACGGCTACGGGTTCCCGCGCGCCGGGGAGCGGATCGCCGCCCTGGAGGAAGGCGTCGAGATCTTCCAGCAGCTCTGGTCGAAGGGGGTCGCGACGCTCGACGGCGCCCACTACCAGGTGGACGGGGCGCAGCTCTCGCCGCTCCCGCTGCAGGCGGGCGGGCCGCCGCTGTGGATCGCGGGCGGCGGGGAGAAGAAGACCCTGCGGATCGCGGCACAGCACGCCGCGTACACGAACTTCGACGGCAGCCCCGAGGGCTTCGCCCGCAAGTCCGCTGTGCTGGCCCAGCACTGCGCCGCGCTGGGACGCGACTTCGCCCAGATCACCCGGTCCGCCAACTACAACGTGGTCATCGGCGCGACGCAGGCCGACGTGGATGACCGGCTCGCCTGGATCCATGACCACTACCGGCGCACGGTCCCGGCCAAGGCGGACGAGGTCCTGGAGCAGTTCCGCACCGGCCCGCTGGTCGGCACCCCGGAGCAGATCGTCGACAGGCTGCGCGAGCTGGACGGCCTGGGACTGGCCTACGCGATCACGTACTTCGCCGAGGCGGCCTACGACCGCACCGGCATCGAGTTGTTCGAGCGCGAGGTCGTGCCCGCCCTGCGCTGAGGGCATGACTAGCGGCTGCCGCTCAGACGAGGCCGCCCTCCGCGACGACCATCGCGGAGGCGATCCCGGCGTCATGCGAGATCGACAAGTGGAACCGGGACACCCCGAGCTCCTCGGCGCGCGCCGCGACGGTGCCCCGCACCTCCACCTCGGGGGGGCCGCCCACCACCCGGCGCACGGTCGCGTCGTGCCACAGCATCCCGCCGGGCGCGCCGAGCGCCTTGGCGATGGCCTCCTTGGCGGCGAACCGCGCCGCCAAGGAGCTCGCGGGCAGGTCGCGCTCCTCGTCGGTGAACAGCCGGTCACGGAGCCTGGGCGCCCGCTCCAGCGTCGCCATGAACCGCGCCACGTCGACGACGTCGATGCCGACGCCGACGATCATGCCGCGCCCCTCACACCGGGGGTCACTCGACGGTGACGGACTTCGCGAGGTTCCGCGGCTGGTCCACGTCGAGCCCGCGGGCGGTGGCCAGCTCGCACGCGAAGATCTGCAGCGGCACCACAGTGAGCAGCGGCGCGAGCAGCGTCGGCGCCTGCGGCACGAAGAACACCTCGTCGGCGAATGGCAGCACCGCGTCGTCGCCGTCCTCCGCGATCACCAGCGTGCGCGCGCCACGGGCCCGGATCTCCTGGATGTTCGAGACGACCTTGGAGTGCAGCGAGTCGCGGCCGCGCGGCGACGGCACCACGACGAACACCGGCTGCCCCTCCTCGACGAGCGCGATGGGGCCGTGCTTGAGCTCGCCCGCCGCGAAGCCCTCGGCGTGGATGTAGGCGAGCTCCTTGAGCTTGAGGGCGCCCTCCATCGCCACCGGGAAGCCGACATGGCGGCCCAGGAACAGCACCGAGGACGCGTTGGCCATCGACTGGGCGGTCTGGCGGACGCGGTCCGCCCGGTCGAGCACCTGCTGGATCTTGTCCGGCATCTCGCGCAGGTCGTCGAGGATCTCCACGATCTCGTCGGCGAACTTGTTGCCCCGCAGCTGGGCCAGGTACAGGCCCAGCAGGTACGCGGCGGTGATCTGCGACAGGAACGCCTTGGTGGACGCGACAGCGATCTCCGGCCCGGCGTGGGTGTACAGCACCGCGTCGGACTCGCGCGGAATCGTGGAGCCGTGCGTGTTGACGATGGCGAGCACCTTCGCACCCTGCTCGCGCGCGTGCCGGACGGCCATCAGGGTGTCCATCGTCTCGCCCGACTGCGAGATCGCCACGACCAGCGTCTTGGAGTTGACGACGGGGTCGCGGTAGCGGAACTCGTGCGCGAGCTCCACCTCCACCGGTATGCGGCACCAGTGCTCGATCGCGTACTTGGCGACGTGGCCCGCGTAGGCTGCCGTGCCGCAGGCGATCACGACGATCTTGTCGACCGAGCGCAGCACCGACTCGTCGATCCGCAGGTCGTCCAGCACCAGGCGGCCGTTAAGGTCGGTGCGGCCCAGCAGCGTGTCCGCGACCGCGTGCGGCTGGTCGTGGATCTCCTTGTCCATGAACGAGCGGAACCCGTTCTTCTCCGCGGCGGCGGCGTCCCAGTCGACGGTGAAGCGGCGCGGCTCCACGCGGTTCCCCTCGAAGTCCACGACCTCGACCGTGGTGGGCGTGATCGTCACCACCTGGTCCTGGCCGAGCTCGAGGGCCTCCTTGGTGTGCGCGATGAACGCGGCCACGTCGGAGCCCAGGAAGTTCTCGCCCTCGCCGAGCCCCACCACCAGCGGCGAGTCGTGGCGCGCGCCCACGACGGTGTCGGGGGCAGCGGAGTGCACCGCGAGCAGCGTGAACGTGCCGTGCAGGCGGCGCACCACGGACAGCATCGCCGCCGTGAGGTCGCCGAGCTCCTTGTGCGCGTCGTGCAGCAGGTGGGCGACGACCTCGGTGTCCGTCTCCGACCGGAACTCGGCGCCGTCGGCGAGGAGCGCGGCCTTGAGCTGCGCGAAGTTCTCGATGATGCCGTTGTGGATGACCGCGAGCTCGCCCACCACATGCGGGTGGGCGTTGCTGTCCGTGGGGCCGCCGTGAGTGGCCCAGCGCGTGTGGCCGATCGCGGCGGTGCCCGCGGGGAGGGGCGAGGCGTCCAGCGCCTCGACGAGGTTCGAGAGCTTGCCTGACTTCTTCGCCACCGAGGTCAGGGCGTCTTCCGTGCCCGTGATCGCGATGCCCGCTGAGTCGTAACCCCGGTACTCCAAGCGTCGCAGCCCCTCGAGGACGACTTCGAGGGGACGCCCGTTGGGCTGCTGGCTGCCGACGTAACCGACGATTCCACACATGCGGGCAAGTCTACGATGGCGCCGGCCCTGTCCAGTGATCATGCACAATCGGTGCGTGCCATCGAGCCAGGAGCCTGTGCCGTCGACGCCCTACGTCGATCTCGACCGCGACGCATGGGCGAAGCTGTCCGAGTCGACGCCCCTCCCCCTCACCGACGACGACGTCGAGCGCCTCGCCGGCCTGGGCGACCCGATCGACCTCGCCGAGGTGGACGCGGTCTACCGTCCGGTGTCCCGGCTGCTCGACCTGTACGTGGGCGCCACGCGCGGGCTGCACGAGGCGTCGAGCACGTTCCTACGGGAGGACACCGGCAGCACGCCGTTCGTCATCGGCGTCGCCGGCTCCGTGGCAGTGGGCAAGTCCACCACCGCGCGCCTGCTGCGCGAGCTCATGGCGCGGTGGCCCGCGACTCCCCGCGTCGAGCTCATCACCACCGACGGGTTCCTCTACCCGAACGCGGAGCTGCAGCGCCGCGGCCTGATGGACCGCAAAGGGTTCCCCGAGTCATATGACCGCCGCGCTCTGGTCCGCTTCGTGTCCAAGGTCAAGGCGGGGCGGCCCGAGGTCCGGGCGCCGGTGTACGACCACCTCACGTACGACATCGTGCCGGGCGCCGAGGTGGTGGTCCGCCGCCCCGACGTGCTGATCGTCGAGGGCCTGAACGTGCTGCAACCCGCCCGCCCCACCTCGGAGGGCACGTCGAACCTCGCGGTGAGCGACTTCTTCGACTTCTCGATCTACGTCGACGCCCGCACGGACGACGTGCGGCAGTGGTACGTCGACCGTTTCCTGTCGCTGCGGGCCACCGCGTTCTCACGCCCCGAGTCCTACTTCCACCGTTACGCCTCGCTGAGCGACACCGAGGCCGTGGCCACCGCCGAGCGCCTGTGGGACACCATCAACGCGCCGAACCTGGTGCAGAACATCCTGCCGACCCGCAGCCGGGCCACGCTGGTGCTGCGCAAGGGCAAGGACCACGCCGTGGAGCGCGTCCGGCTGCGCAAGCTCTGAG